>CACYEB010000126.1 GCA_902773305.1 uncultured Bacteroidia bacterium | reverse complement strand
TGCCTCCCGATGTGCCTTAAAAAATGCTTTTGAGCACCGGCAGTATGTCGGCGGGGCGGCCGTTGGGGAAGAAGTGGAGCACCGGTACGCCGGCTTCGATGAGCTCGCGGCACTGGGCTGTGCACCACTCCAGGCCGGTCTTCCGCACGGCACCGGGATCACCGGCACAGGCACGTATTCCCTGTTCCAGTTCATCCGGGATGCGGCAGCCGAAAGTCTGGGGCAGAAGTGTAAGCTGGCGCACGGTGGTCAGTGGCTTTATGCCCGGAATGACGGGTACTGTGATACCTGCCGCCCGGCATTTCTGCGTAAAGTCAAAGAAGCGGCGGTTGTCATAGAACAGCTGGGTGATGATATATTCGGCACCTGCTTCGGTCTTTTCTTTAAGACGGATGATGTCGTCTTCGGGGGATACTGCATCGGTGTGGGTTTCCGGATAGCCGGCAACTCCCACGGCGAAGCCTGTCTTGCGGGCGGCGGGATTATCCGCGTCGCGGCCGGTAAGCAGGCCGCGGTTCATTGCCATTACCTGACGCACCAGGTCCACGGCGTGGCTGTAGCCGTCCCGGCTGGGCCGGAATGCAACCTCGCCCGGCAGTTTGTCTCCCCGCAGCACCAGAAGGTTCTCCAAACCCAGAAAATCCATATCGATCAATTGGTCTTCGATGGAATATTTGGATTCTCCGGCGCAGATGAGGTGGGGGACGGCGGGGATGCCGTACTTGTACTCGATTGCGGCGGCAATGCCGACGGTGCCTGGACGGCGGCGTTCCATATGGTATTCTGCGCTTCCGTCGCTGTGTACACTCTGCCTGAGAGTCTCGCGGTGGCAGGTTATGTTTATATACGCAGGATCAAACTCGAGCAATTCATCTATGCTGCTGAAAACCGGACCGATGCCTTCTCCCTTTAGGGGCGGCAGAATCTCAAACGCGAAACGGGTCCTGCCGGCAGCGGCAGCATCTGCTATTATTTGTGGAACTTTCATCGTATATTTCTGGGTATGAGTGCTTTGACTGTTTCTTCTGAAAGGTGGCGCCGATGGGCATATCCGGCAAGTTGGTCATCGCCGATATGCCCCACTGCAAAATATCTTGCACCGGGAATCACCATACCGCAGACAGATTCGGCCGGGTCTATCATATAGTTGGAAGTGAGGCTCATATCGCAGTTTCCGGATACATTCAACAGCTCGAACGCCTCTTTCTTGAGCGAATGGTCGGGGAAGGAAGGGTAGCCGAAGGCGTGGCGTTCTCCCTCTTTTGCAGGTACGACCTCGTCTGCGAGGGCTTCCGTGAGGGCATCCGCAAGGGTCTTTGCCATAAAGGCACCGTACTCGTCGCCATTCGCGGTGAGGCGGCCGGCAAACTGCTTAAGGCCGTAACCGGCGCTTACTGCGAACAGGGTGATTTCCCCGGCAGCGGCGGCAAAGTCTGCAACGGAGAGATTGTCTTCACCGGCGGTCTGGTTTCGCAGGGCAGGAAAAGTGAAACCGTCTACTATAATATCATCACCATCTACCCGTACGGGGAAAGTGCCTATAACACCCTGCAGATCGAGTATGTTTTCGCTCTTCAGACGGGACAGCATCTCCAAGGCTCCGGTCTTGAGTTCCCGTTTTGAGGCATCGTCTTTTACGCCCCACTCGGCAAAGAACATATCCCAGTTGATGTGCCGCTCCACAGCTGCGATTTCGTAATTGTGGAACGCCGTGATTTTTCCTGTGGCAGAAATTGCCTTGTCTTTCAGTACTTTACTACCTTTCGCTTGCGCAATTTGGCGCAAGCGAGTTTGAATAATGGGCTGATAATCAGAGGTGTGGGTGCCACGGTCCTCGAGGGCTTTATTGAGCCGCTGACGGTAGCTTTCCAGCGGACGGCTGTCCTGGGCAGATATGTACAACTGCCGCAGCCGCTTTTGCTCAGCGAGGATGCCGGAGGCGAAAACACGGGCGAGAGGGCTCTGCAATTGGTTTATTATCTGTATGTTGCGACTGGCATCTGTAGAGTGGATCACTAGCCCTTCGTACTCCGGAGCCATCTTGACGGCAGTGTGCATCGGACTTGTGGTTGCCCCTCCCACAATCACCGGTATGGTGATGCCGGCGTGTCGCAAATGCCTTAGCACCACAATCATCTGTTCCAAAGAAGGGGTGATCAGCCCGCTCAGGCACACATAATCGGCGGAGTTTTCCTTCACCGCCTGTACGATAGCCTGAGGTTCAACCATCACTCCCAGGTCCACAATATCGCAGCCGCCCACTGCCAGTACCACTGAAACAATGTTCTTGCCGATGTCGTGGATGTCCCCCTTTACGGTAGCGATTATGACTTTCGGTTGACGGGAATTGTGTTGTGTATCAGCATTTTGACCAAAACGGTCCCCTTTGCCGGCGGCAATATGGGGTTCAAGGGCGGATACGCCGCGTTTCATCACGGCAGCGGTTTTGACTACCTGGGGCAGGAACATTTTCCCTTCACCGAAAAGAGTCCCTACGCGCTCCATGACCGGCATCATCATCCGGTTGATAACCGCCATAGGGGAGCCTTCGCGAGCGAGCGCTTCAAGGACATCATCTTCTATGTGATCGCCGATGCCGTGCAGCATAGCGTAACTGATCCGCTCGCCGGCACTCAGACGGCGCCATTCTTCGTCAGCGGTTTTGTCAGTCTCCCGTCCGATAACCGCCTTCTCTCCCTGTGCGCTGCCGTCCGCCCTGGATTTAAGATTCAAGGCATAGTCGGCCAGTCTCTGGGAGGCATCGCTGCGCCGGCATAAAATCACATCTTCGGTTATTTCCAGCAACCCCGGTTCTATATCGTCATATATTTTGAGCATTTGGGGGTTCACAATGCCCATATCCATCCCTGCGGCCCGAGCGTGATACAGAAAGACAGAGTGCATAGCCTCACGCACTTCGTTGTTTCCCCTGAAAGCGAACGAGAGGTTGCTGATGCCGCCTGAAACTTTGGCGAAGGGAAGGTTTGCCTTGATCCAGCGTACCGCCTCTATGAAGGCAAGTGCATAAACGTCGTGCTCTGCGATGCCTGTAGCCACGGCTAGAACATTGGGGTCGAAAATTATGTCCTCTGCAGGAAATCCGCTGTCTGTCAGCAATTTGTAGGAGCGTTCGGCAATGGCTACCTTGCGCTCCAGCGAGGTGGCCTGCCCCTGTTCGTCGAAGAGCATTACAACCACTGCGGCTCCGAAACTGCGTACCAGCGAGGCCTTCTTCAAAAATTCTCCGGGCCCCTCCTTGAGAGAAATGGAATTCACGATAGCCTTGCCCTGGCAACACTCCAGGCCGGCAATGATTGTATCGAAAGAAGATGAATCTATCATTACCGGCACCTTGGCGATGTCCACCTCGCCGGCAATCATATTCAGAAACGTACGCATTGCGACGGGCCCTTCTATCATCCCGTCGTCCATACATATATCAATGATCTGCGCACCTGCTGCCACCTGGGAACGGGCCACGGCCAGCGCCTCTTCGAATTTCCCTTCGCGGATCATGCGGGCGAATTTTGCACTGCCGGCTACGTTTGTCCTCTCGCCGATATTGATGAAATTGGCCTCGGGTACAATCCGGAGTTCTTCCAACCCGCTCACCGTGGTGGTGGAATCGTGCTGTGGGAGAGGGCGTGGCGAATACGAGGCCGCCAAAGGAACCAGGGCGGATATGAAATCGGGAGTTGTGCCGCAGCACCCTCCCACGATATTTACAAGGCCCCGCTCCATGAACGGTTTCATCTCCGCGGCAAAACGTTCCGGGGTCTCGTCGTATCCTCCCGAGATGTTTGGCAGGCCGGCGTTGGGGTGAACGCTTATATACGTGTCTGCCACTGCCGCCAGCCGTTCCAGATGGGGCAGCATCTGCTGTGCCCCGAAAGAGCAGTTGATGCCCACGCTTACCGGACGGGCGTGCCGCACAGACGCCCAAAAGGCCTCCAGGGACTGTCCCGACAGGGTCCTGCCAGCCTTTTGCGACACCGTCACGGATATCATCACATCTATACTTCGCCCGGCTTCCCGAGCCAGTCTGTCAATGGCAAAAATGGCGGCTTTGGCGTTCAGGGTATCGAAAACAGTCTCAATCAGAATCAAATCCGCTCCGCCGTCCATCAGGCCCCTGGCTTGATCGTAGTAGGCGCTTTCGAGCTCGGCGAAAGTCACCTCGCGGGCTGCACTGTCGCCAACCTTGGAGGCTATTGAGGCGGTTTTGGAGGTGGGGCCCATACTTCCCGCCACGAACCTCGGCCGTCCGTCTGAGGCAAACGCATCGGCCTCTTGCCGGGCTATTCCGGCTGCGGCGCGGGCAATGCGGTAGGCGTAATCCTGAAGCCCGTATTCGCTTAGAGAAACAGCGTTGGCACTGAAGGAGTTGGTTGTAATGATATCGGCTCCCGACTGCAGATATGCACGGTGAATGCCCGCCACAGCACGAGGCGCCGTGAGGCAAAGCAAATCCACGCACCCCTTGAGAGGGCACTTCCAACGGATGAATTCGCGACCGCGGTAGGCGCCTTCGTCCAGATTCAACGCTTGAACCATTGTCCCCAGCGCTCCGTCCAGCACCAGAATTCTCTCTGCAAGGGCTCTGTGCAAATCGTCGTTCATTGCTGCAAATGTATAAAAAGTTTTAACTTTGTATTTTGCAAAAGACAATGAAGAGGGTTCTGCCATACCTGTCTGCCGGCATTGTCGCCATCGTTTTGCTGGTGGTGTCCTGCACTGTCAACCCAGGGCATAACGATCCTGAGGATGAGCAGGCGGAGCGTCTGGCATCTGAATGTACCTTACTGCAGAACGATGTGGCTTCCCTTAGGGAGATGATAATCGCCGGTCAGTCGGGAAGGACGGTCACTTCTTTTGCCACAATTTCAGAGTCAGGCTCCGTGGAGGGTTACAGGTTGGTTTTTGAAGACGGATCCGAGATGGTTCTCCACAATCATTCTTCGGCCGTGTCCGTGGCCGAATCCCCCGGGAAATATTTCTGGACCCTCTCCGGTGATTTGCTAACCGACGCAGAGGGCAACGGGCTGGCAGTGGATGCCGTAAGTACTGTTCCCCAGTTCAGGGTTGCCGGTGGCCGTATAGAGTATTCTGTGGATGGCGGAACCCTGTGGAATACATTTGAGAGGGATTCCTGCCGGTTGATAGAGAAGGTCACGGAAGATGCCGCCGGCGTCTTCTTTACCTTTGCGGGTGGAGCTACCGTCGTCATCCGCAAGCAGGGGGCGTTGAACGTCACGCTGGAGGGCGACGACGTTACAATCAGGGCAGGAGAAGCGGTGAGCGTATATTACTCGGTGGCCGGGGTGGACCCGTCCGGTTCGGATATAAGTCTGGAGGTGCTGTGCAGCGACGGGTGGGATGCCCGTATCATACCAGCCGACAACTCCAAGGGACGTATCGCCGTTGCGGCACCCGATCCCATTACGCAGCAATCCGTGATCCTTGTCGTATCCGATGCTGCCGGTCGTTCGGTAGCTGTGCGGATGCGCTTCGTTATCGATACTTCGGGCGGCGGGGAACCCGAACCGCCTGCCACACCTGTACTGGTTCCATTGAATACTGTCATCCACGTGACCGCCTCCGGGGGTAAGGTTTCCGCCGGCGTCATCACCAATACGGAATACACCGTCAGTTGCAATGCAGGTTGGATCCATATCGGAGATACAAAAGCGGTCCGTACCGAATATCTCGAACTTACAGTGGACGAGAATACATCCCGTACCCGGTCCAGGGGAGCCACGGTGACTCTGGCCTCGGGCAACTACACCACGTCGTTTGTGGTGGAGCAGGCCAAGGCGAGGCCGGCAGGGGAGGGACCGATACCCGTCTGCCATATCATGCCCTGTTGCCGTGCATATAATTCCGGCACGTCTTTCCTGGTAGGCGGCAAGTGGGTTGCCAGCCATAACTATTCGGACATAACGCAGGTAAGAAGCATCTTTTCTCAAATCAAGAGTGCCGGCATAAGTGTGATAGGAGTAGATTTTACAAACGGCAGCCAGTGGGATGCAGCCGGAGAATCGGCAACCCACAATGGCGACGGCGGCGAATTCTGGTATCAGTTCAAGCCTATGATAGACAATATCGTACAGGTGTGTGAAGAGAAGGAGATGAAGTTTTTCTTCCTGATAGGCAATACGCAGACCTGCGGGGGACTCGATTACTGGAACAGCCGGATAGCCCGCAGGATATGGGAAAACTGGGCACAGGAAGATGTGTACTATCACTATGGCTATGGCGACGACCGTCCCATGCTGGTTTGTTTCCTTCCGGGTACAAACTTCGAGGCTCAGATGCGCGGCGCCACTGCTGCCCAGAGGGAGTATCTGGACAGGTTCCATATAGGTACCTGCCAGATCAACAGCGCGATAACGCCAAGGACAACGGACGGTTGGGGATACCGCAATTATTCCCAAAGCAGTGACGGCAAGGCGCGCTTTGCCTGCCCGAACGGAGGCGTACCGCCCCAGGATTGGTACCGGGTGGATGCCGACGAATGGCAGAGACGCGTCAACTGGGCCCTCGAGGCTAAGGAATATGCCGTCCTGGGCTCTTACGACGATACCTGTGATGCCATTTTCTGGGGAATGGCCGATACGCGGCTGAGCACCCGGGACTGTCATAAGAACGCATCGACAGTAGATGACCCATACATATACTACAACATTGTCCGCCGGACACTGACCGGCTTGTAAAAGAGAGCAAGGACGTGAAAAGGACATTGTCATTTTTCGTTTTGGCAATTGTTGCCGCAGTGTTTCCGTCACTGTGTGGCTGTACCGCCCCCGCCCCTGTTGATCCGGACCCGCTTTCGATGACGGTGGTCGGTGATGATGTTGCGATTGCGGCGGGAGAGAGCGTTGAGGTATCGTATACCGTTACCGGAGCCTCCGGAGGGGTTGTGCTTTCTGCCCTCTGCGGGGAGGGCTGGAGTGCGGAGGTTTCCCCTGCTGATGCCACTTCCGGCACCATAGTGGTAACTGCCCCGGATCCGATAAACGCCTCCGGCGTGACGATGCTCGTGGGCGACGGCCTGGGCCGCAGGGTGGAGGTGCCTTTGCGTCTGGATATCATGATTCCCGAACCCACGGTTCCGTATGCCGAAAGCGGTACTGACTGTTTTATCAGCACCGGTGAATACAACTACCGCTACGGCCCCAGCATTATCAGTAACGGCGACGGCTCGATGGATATGTGGACGTCGAAGGAGGGCGAAAGGTATATCAATTCAAACAGTGACATTACTTATCAGGAGACTGGCACACGCACCAAAGTGAGTGCTCACGGTCATACGATAGCCCAGTATTTCAATACCCAGCACCGCTTTATGCGGGTGATGGTGAATTTCTATGGCTCAGGCACCACCTCCGATGCCGTGGACCTCAAGTTGTACAGGTGGGCGGGCTCTTACGAAGCCACCCTGGCATCGGCGCCTCTCAACACCTTTTCCATCAACAAAACCACGTCGCTTTACCCCGACGGCAACCGTTACAGCATCTATAAGGACGAAGGTCATTCCTGGATGGAACCCGGTGAGTATATGTGGACAGCTACCGGTGCCACCGAAGAGGTCGGCGTGTACAAGTATTCGGGCGCAGGTACCATAGCCCTTACCGATTCAAGGTCGTATTTCGACGGAGAACCGGTGCCGGACTATAATTTCCAGGCCAAGCTGCGCGGTTCGGCATACAACAGCAGCAACTTTGTGGACCGGTTCGCTTATTTCCACAGCACCGACGGCGGCGCAACCTGGAGCAAAGAGAGGGACGTCTTGTTCCCCACCGAAGGCAGCGAAGACCATTTCTCGGTGTGCGACCCAGGGGCTGCCTTTTTTGGCGGATGGTATTATATCGGATATACCAGCGCACCGAGCGCGTACGGCGGTTACTTCAACCATTGTTATGTGGCCCGCAGCCGTACTCCCGAGGGGCCGTGGTACAAATGGAACGGGAGCGGATGGGGCGGTGAGCCCGCCAAGGTAATCGCGTTTGACGGCAGTACAAAGGCGTGGGGGGCGGGGGAACCTTGCATAGTTGTCAAGGACAATGTGATTTATTTCTACTACACCTGGATAGACAGCATCGATGCCTGGCTTCCCACCACGCGTCTTGCGACCGCGCCCTTTTGTGATGACTGGCCCGCACATCTGACCGAACAGGGTACCGTGATAGACAAGGTCCTTTTCAAGGATGCGGACAGTTGTGACATCAAGTACATAGAAGACTACGGCCTGTTCTACGCATTCCATACATATAACCGCTATATCCCTGCAAGCGCCATTGCGGTGTGGTCGTCTCCCGACGGCAGGAACTTTACATATCAGGGGGATATGACCGGCGACCTGCTGCCCGGCCTGGGCAATATGGGTGTCAGCGGTGACGGTATGGGACACATCCGTCTCAGAGACCCCCAGTTCGTGTCTTATTCCTACGCCACTTCCGGCGGGAGGGCGAGTTGGAATACCAGATTCAGCCCTATGATTTTCGGCCTTTAACCAAGATGCTATTTCAATACGATGAACGATAGAATAACCTGTTTCATTGCCACCGACGATGCTTCTACGGCAGAACATCTGGGTGGGAATCCGCTGGTGGACGGTGTCTGCCATACCGCCGATGTCCGCAGCACGGAGGCAGTGCGCCGGATGGCGGCCGCTTCCACCGGGGCATATGCCTTGATTTACCTGAAGCCCACGCGTTTGCGCTTTGTGCATTATGCGCTGCACCGGATGTTCCAGATTGCAGGAGATACAGGCGCCGTAATGCTCTATGCCGACCATTTTACCGTAAATGCAGCCGGAGAGATTTCGGAGGCTCCCGTGATTGATTATCAGAGCGGCTCCCTGCGGGATGACTTTGACTTTGGCAGCGTGCTGCTGTTCCGTACAGATGCCCTCAGGCAGGCGGTGGCTGAAATGGATTCGGATTATAAGTATGCAGGTATGTATGACCTCAGGCTGCGTGTGTCACGTATGGGTTCCGTCGTCCATATCAACGAGTATCTTTATTACGACATCGAACTGGACAGCCGCAAGTTCGGCGAAAAACTCTTCGACTATGTCAACCCCCGAAACCGCGAGGTGCAGATAGAGATGGAGGCTGCCTGCACAGAACACCTCAAGGCCATCGGCGGCTATCTGGCACCATCCTCTTTCAGGGAGATAGACCTGGATTCGGAAAAGTTCGAATTCGAAGCGTCCGTGGTGATACCTTGCCGCAACCGCGCCCGAACCATCGCCGACGCCGTTCACAGTGCGCTTAATCAGAAGACGTCCTTCAAATACAACGTGATTGTGGTGGATGACAATTCCACCGACGGTGCTGCGGAAATCATCGCCCGCCTGGCGGCGGAGAATCCGGACAGACTGGTCTACATCGCCCAGGACAAGACCTACCACGCCATCGGCGGCAACTGGAATGCGGCGTTGCATCATCCTAAATGCGGCAGGTTCGCGCTGCAACTTGACTCGGACGATGTTTACAGCGGCCCCGATACCGTACAAAAGTTTGTGGAAGCCTTCTATGCGCAGAACTGCGCAATGGTGATAGGATCATACCAAATCACCGACATCACCCTTAAACCGGCAGATATGGCTCCTATAGAGCATCGCGAATGGACGCCCGACAACGGCCGCAACAACGCCTTGCGTATCAACGGCCTGGGTGCTCCGCGCGGCTTTTACACGCCGCTGGTGCGCGAAATGACCTTCCCGACCACCAAATATGGTGAAGACTATGCGGTGGCACTGCGTATCAGCCGCCACTACCGCATTGGCAGGATATATGACGTAATGTATTTCTGCCGCCGCTGGGAGGGCAACAGCGATGCTTCGCTGGACGTGGAGACAGCAAACCGTTACAACACATATAAAGACAGGATTCGCACGTGGGAACTGCAGGCACGCATAGCGGAAAACAGCGCACGATAAGCGTCGGAATCCTTTTGTCCGAGAGGGTTGAGTTTGTCCTGGCCGGGCAAACCCTTGCCGCAGTGGCTC
>CACYEB010000125.1 GCA_902773305.1 uncultured Bacteroidia bacterium | reverse complement strand
GCCAAGGGTTACAAGACTCGCAATCCTAAGAAGACTTCCAACAAGTTCATCATCGAAAGGAAAAAGAAATAATAACGGAATAAATTTTTAGGAAATTATGAGTCGTTCACTTAGAAAAGGTCCGTACATTCAGGAGGCACTCGAGAAGAGAGTCATCGCAATGAATGAGGGGACAATGAAAAAAGAAGTTATCAAGACCTGGTCGCGTTCCAGCATGATATCTCCTGATTTTGTAGGTCATACGATTGCAGTGCACAACGGGAACAAATTTATTCCGGTATACGTCACTGAAAATATGGTGGGCCACAAACTCGGCGAGTTTGCTCCTACACGCACATTCAGGGGTCACAGTGGTAATCGTTAAAAGTAATTACTATGGGAGCTCGAAAAAGAGAAATGGCCGAAAGGCTTAAGGAAATAAAGAGTCGTACAGCTGTCGCAAAGCTGAACGATGTTCCCACCTCACCCCGCAAGATGCGCCTGGTGGCAGACATCATCCGCGGCAAGGAGGTCAACAATGCTTTGGATATCCTCAAGTATTCAAAGAAGGAGCCTGCAACAAGGCTCTCCAAGCTCGTGCGCAGCGCCATCGCAAACTGGGAAGCCAAGAACGAGGACAACCGCAAGGAGCTTGAAAACGGCAATGTTTACATTCAGACCATTATGGTAGACGAAGGCCGCACCCTGAAGCGTATCCGCACCGCCCCCCAGGGCCGTGCAGCACGCATCCGCAAGCGCAGCAATCACGTTACTATCATACTCGGTACCAAGAATCAACCCGCAAAGGAGGAGGCATAATATGGGACAGAAAACTAATCCTATCAGCAACCGTATCGGTATTACCCGTGGTTGGGACTCCAACTGGTGCGGCAATTACCCCGAGCGCATCAAGGACGACGCTCAGATCCGTGAATACCTCAACGCCCGTCTGGCGAAGGCTTCCGTAAGCCGTATCGTCATCGAGCGCACTATGAAGGTGATCACCATCTCCATCCACACCGCAAGGCCGGGCATCATCGTCGGCAAGAACGGACAGGAACTCGAAACCCTCAAGGGCGAGGTCAAGAAGATCTGCGGAAAGGATGTCCAGATCAACATCTACGAGGTAAAGCGTCCCGAGGCTGACGCCAACATCGTTGCCAACAACATCGCCCGCCAGATTGAAGGCCGCGTGTCTTACCGCCGTGCCATCAAGATGGCTGTCGCATCCACGATGCGCGCCGGCGCAGAGGGCATCAAGGTGCTCATCAGCGGCCGTGTGGGTGGTGCCGAAATGGCCCGCAACGAACTCTACAAAGAAGGTCGTACCCCGCTGCACACTTTCCGTGCAGACATCGACTACGCCCTTGCAGAGGCCCACACCAAGGTAGGTGTCCTCGGCGTCAAGGTTTGGATCTGCAACGGTGAGGTTTACGGCAAGCGTGACCTCAGCCCCAACGCAGGCGTATCTGCTGCTTCCAATGCAGGTGAGCGCCGCGGTGGTGACCGTCGCGGTAGTCGTCGTGACGACCGTCGCGGTGGCGAACGCCGTGGTGGCGAACGCCGCGGACGTCGCAACGACGCTGAGTAAACATCCGTTTGACTCAAACTGAAAAGCTGACTCCCTTCCGGAGTCAGCTTTTTTGTTTGTGTAACGTCCAGAGACACCTGCCTGCTGCTCCGGGTTCGTCATACTTGTGGTGAGGGCATAAAAAAACCTGCCGGCGGCAGGTTTTTCGGTAATTGGGAGTGCGATTACTCTGCGGGGGTTTCCTCTGCCGGAATGGAAATTACATTGTCGGCGGGGAATTCGGGCTCGCCCTCTGCAGGAACGCTCTGCTGGATCTGGTTCTCAATGTCGTTGGCGGGACCCTTGCTTGCCTTGGGGGCAAAGAAGGTGGCCACGACGCAAAGCACCAGCACGACGGCTGCGAGTACCCAGGTGGCCTTCTCAAGGAAGTCTGCAGTCTGGCGCACGCCGAAGGTGGTGTTGCCCGCCGCAAAATTGGCAGCAAGTCCGCCGCCCTTGCTGTTCTGCACGAGCACGATGAGCGTCAGCAGCACGCTGGCTATCACGATAATTACCGAAATGGTGATGTAAAGAGCTTGCATATTGTTGTTAATTATTTGTTTCCTTTTAAGTTAGGGGGGTGCAAAGTAAGCACATTTTTTTCGATAAAGCAAAAAACTTTTACCACTGTGCCACGGAGGCGTTGAAGATGTCCTCTACCAGCGTCTCTATGATGTCGTCGCAAAGCGCCTCTTCCACCTCGTCCAGCGAAAGGTCGGCGTCATAGTCCTGATATGCCGCAAACGACTTCTTTTCAAAATTTTCCTCAGGGTGCTTGATGTTCTCGAATGTCGCCTTGCAGGTCACGGTGAGCCTGTTCTGTGCCGGCGTTTCGTCTTTTGCCACACCCTGTGCCTTTACGTCGTAAGACTCCACGGTCACCACCAGGACCAGGTCTCCGTCCATATCCACCTGCTCCAGGCTGGTGAGTTTCTTGAACTTGTCCTTGAGTGCCTCAGAGAGGTTGTTGGCAAGCGACGGGTTCACCTTCATCGCGTTGTTGAGTACCGGTTCGATGGTGATGGTGTGCACGTCGGGGCGGATGGATGTCCCGGAGAAGGAGTAAATGCCGCAGCCTGCCGCCACCAGCGCCAGACACAGGAGCATAAGTGTCGTTTTCAGGTATTTCATTGCAATCCCAGTTCTTTGATTTTACGGTACAGCGTCCGCTCGGAGATTCCCAGTTCGGCGGCAGCCTTCTTGCGGTTGCCCTGATACTTCTCCAGAGCCTTTGCTATCAGCTCGGATTTGTTGTCGTTTATGGAGAGACTCCTGTCGGAATGCCCGGGG
>CACYEB010000124.1 GCA_902773305.1 uncultured Bacteroidia bacterium | reverse complement strand
GTCTTCAACAACATTAACGCAGGCGTCAACAGCCACAGCCAGGGCAGCGGAATTGGCAGTAAATCACGTTAACGGAGAGATATCCTAACGATAAAGGATTATGTGGTTGCCAAGGCGGCAGTCCATAAAGCGGTCGAATTCTTCACGGTCGGCAAAGCGGAAGCGGATCTGGGTGCGGCATCGGGCGGCGATGCGGGTATTGCAGATTATTTCGCCCTCTGCCGTATAAATCCTGTCCAGTGCCGGGCCGCCGAGTTTGAGCAGTTTGCACGGTCCCTCCGGTATGATGCCGGCTATTCCGATTCCTATCCCCGATTCGAAATGGCTTGGGAGGCTGTACGAGGTGCACATACTTATCGGGATGGTGCAGTGGGCAAAGTCCACGGTGCATTCATCAGCGTTGCTGGAAGAGGGGTTGGCCATAAAGGCCGGATGACCTGTCAGTGCCTTGGCCACCAGCAGTGTCCACAAGGAGGGTATATCCCCCTCGCAACCGGAGATAATCCCTTCGTCGCTGAGCCGGGCCAGTGCCAGGCAGCTGGTGGTGCGACAGCTGTCCAGCAAGTCAAAGCATTTGATGGTCAGGGCGGTAAGCCGGTAACGCAGGCACACGGCCTTCAAGGCGTGGTACATCCGTTCGGCGTCGGAAAGCGCTTCGGGGCTGTATGTCCGGGCACTGCCGGTAGCGGCCGCCCCAGTTGTTTCCTTTGCTGCAGACCCTGCGGCAGTCCCCCCAATGGCGCTCGCTTCAGCCCCAGTCATAGTTCCCGCCGACATCCCAGATGGTTCCCCCATCGACGTTTCTCCCGCCACAGCGCTGTATAGCTCTTCCACTTCGGAGATAGGGATGTCTATAAACTTGCAACCGAAGCGTCCGCAGACCAGGCCGCGGTCGATTCCGGAGGAGACCAGCCAGGAAGATGCCCCGCCGATAAGGCCAATGCGGGCGTTTGCCAATGCATCCAGCACCCTGGGTTCGGCATAGGGGTTGTGGCAAAGGTCGCTGACCGTTCCAAGTACGGTCGATTCGCAGCGGCCCGTAGCCTTGGCATCACTATCTTCAAGCGGTAAATTAACCAGAGTGTGTTCTACGCCCTGCTGCGCCAGGAACGACGCTATTTCGCGCGCCGCCGCGAAACTGTTGTGATAGCCGTCTGATACGAGGACCACAGGTCTGGGCAGGTTTTCCCAAACCCTGGTGAACAGTTCTTCGGTGCCGCCTGTAGCAATGAAGCAGGCCGCTCCGGTGGCGATTGCCATCCCGTCTTCATAATTTACAAACATCAACCGGCGGTCGGAGAAATGGCGCCTTACGGCCGCCTGCCGGTTTGCCTCAAGACTTTCGGTACTGTGCAGTGCCGATTTGAAGACTATTATTTCGGAATCCATTTGATGTGCTGTTTCTTGTAGGTGGCAGTGAGATATATAGAGCGGATGGCGAGATGGACAAAATATGCAGCCATAAGTATGTGTATGGCAGTTTCGTTGCTGATGCCGCGGCCGGCGACGGCAATCCCGGCGAACCACGCCGCAAAGAATCCCAGGGCGCAGAGTACCGAGGCGTTACGCAGATCCCGTGACGCAGTGGCACCTATGAAGATCCCGTCCCAGATGAATGCCGGACAGCCAATGACAGGCATCACCAGCAGCCAGGGGAGGAATTGTTTTCCGGCCTCGACGACGCTGCTGTCGGAGGTCATCATCCTGAATAGCGGAGTGCCAAGGGCCCAGTACACTCCGATAAAAAGAACAGACAGTCCCAGGCTCCAGCGGAATACGCTTTGGATGGTGCTTCTGAGTCCGTCGGTGGATCCGGCTCCGATGAATCTGCCGGTGAGGGCCTCGCCCGCATAGGCGAATCCGTCTGTGAAATAAGAGAACAGCATCAGCAGTTTCATAAGTATTGCGCTCACGGCCAGCATCATATCGCCGTAGCGGGCCGATATTACAGTGAAACCGATATATACCGTTATCAGTCCCAGCGAGCGGACAAAAAGGTTGCGGTTCATTGCAAAGAACGGCCTCAGGGACCCTCTGAAAGCCTCCCTGACACGGTATCCGGCAAAAACCCGACGGTATTTCAACAACACCACCGCCAGCGCAAAGAGCAGTCCGGTCCACTGTGCTATCACGGTGCCTGCGGCTACGCCGCGGAATCCCATCCTTGGAAAGAAAAACATTCCGAACCCAAGCACAATGCTGAAGATGATGTTCACGGCGTTCACTATGAGGTCGGTGGTCATGGAATGCACACTGTTCTGCATACCGATAAACCAGCCCTTGAGGGCGAACAGGCTCAAAGTGGCGGGCGCCGCCCAGATGCGGATATAGAAATAATGCTCCGCCAGGATGCGGACCTCGGGAGAGCATTTGATAAAGAGGAAAGCCCCTTCGACGATGACCCACTGCAGTGCTGCAAGCAGGAGCCCGGCGGTGAGGGCAATGCCCAGCGAACGGTACAGCGCCTCTGCCTGAGCCGTACGGTCGCCGCGGCCGAAAGCTTGTGCGGTGATGCCGCCGGTGCCGGCCCTGAGAAAGCCGAAACACCAGTAAACCAGATCGAAAATGGTGGTTCCAATGGCGATGCCTCCCAGGAGGGCGGCGGCTGCGAATCCGCCTTCCCCGTCCAGGTGTCCGACCACCGCCAGATCCACCATTCCCACCAAAGGCACGGTGATATTGGCCAGTATGCTGGGCAGCGCCAGGCGCAGGATTTCCCTATTGAGTTTCATCACCCCAAAGATAATAAAGTGATTGCCGAAAACCGGGAGAATTCCGAAAAACAATTATATTTGCCGCCGAAAGGGGTGCGTCGCATCGTGACCGGGAGCGAAGCTGAGATTAAACCCTATGAACTTGATCGGGTTAGGACCCGCGTAAAGGAAACATTATGAAAAAATTCATTATCGCTTTTGCGGCATTTCTGCCGCTTTGCGCCGCTTTGATGGCGCAGAATCTTGACAATTCCACTATTTATCAGGTAGAAGACGACCGGCTGCTCAGTGCACTGGACAGTATCGTGGTGTCGGCCTCAAGGGTAGATGCAAAGAGCCCTGTGGCCTACAGTGAGTTGAGCCGGGAGCAGCTGAAACTTCAGAACCCGTCTTCTTCCCTGCCGATGATGCTCAATCTGCAGCCATCAGTGGTCAGTGTCAACGAAGGGGGAACAGGCCTTGGATATTCCAAAATCCGCGTGCGCGGCAGCGATCCAACCCGTATGAACGTGACCCTGAACGGCATAGCCTATAACGACGCCGAGTCGCAGGAGGTCTTCTGGGTCAATCTTCCATCGCTCTCCTCTATGCTCAATTCTGTACAGCTGCAGCGCGGCGTGGGAAGTTCCACCAACGGGGTGGGGGCGTTCGGCAGCAGCCTCAACCTCCAGACTGCACTGAATGGTGCGTCTCCGTATGCCGAAATCGATCTTGCAGGCGGTTCTTACCTCACCGGTATGGCGGGAGTGCGTGCAGGAACCGGACGCAGCCGTCACGGCTTCAGCCTTGACGTAGGCTATAATTACGACCGCACGGAAGGCTACATCCGCCGTGCCTTCGCAAGGCTGCACTCGGCCAACGTGGTGGGAAGCTGGTACGGAAGCCACAGCAGTGCCAAGCTGATTTACATTATGGGCAGCCAGCGTACCGGAATCACCTGGAACGGCATTTCCAAAGAGATGTTGGAGACCGACCGCCGTTACAATCCTGCAGGGGAATACACGGGATCTGACGGAAAGAAAACCTATTACGACAACGAAACAGACAATTATACACAGCACATAGTGCAGGGCGTCTATTCCATCCGTATGGCCGACAATCTCTACGGCAGCGCCACTCTCCACTACACCCGGGGCGACGGCTGGTACGAGCAGTTCAAGGAAGGAGCCAAGTTGGTCAAATACGGCTATGACACCGATGTCAGGAGCAATCTTGTCCGTATGAAACAGATGAAAAATGACTTCTATGCGGGCAGCGTCAACCTCAAGTACGAGACCTTCCGGGCATTGGCGCAGGCAGGCGTCAATTATTCGGTTTACGACGGCGGCCATTTCGGCACCCTCAAGTGGGTGGAGTCTATGCCCGATGTGGACACCGACCGCCACTATTACGACAATCGGGGGCTCAAGAAGGATTTCTCCGCATTCGTCAAGGGGGCCCTTTACCTTATGGATGGCCGGCTGAACGTTTTCGGCGACGCGCAGTGGCGTTCAGTCGATTACTCCCTGCTGGGCTATGACGATGATTTCGTCACTCTGGACAGCAGCCATCCCTTCGATTTCTTCAACGGCAAGGCGGGTGCGAGCTGCAAACTGACCTCGGGCGGCAATCTGTACGCCTCGGTGGCGCTGGCCCACAAGGAACCTTGCCGCAGTGACCTCAAGGATGCCATCACCCGTGGCGGAGAGGTACTGCCCGAGCGACTCCTGGACTATGAGTTCGGCTACCGGTACAATTGTGAGACGGTGGCTTATGGAGTGAACTTCTACCTTATGGAGTACAAAAACCAGCTGGTTGCAACCGGCAAACTCTCGTCGGGCGGCTATATGATCAAGGACAATGTCGCCAGAAGCTATCGCCGCGGAGTGGAGCTTTCTG
>CACYEB010000123.1 GCA_902773305.1 uncultured Bacteroidia bacterium | reverse complement strand
GTCGGTGGTGGCGAACTGGCTGCTGTTCATACTGCGCAGCACCTTGGCGATAGGAAAAAGACCTCGGGCATATAGCCACTTGGAGAGGTTCATCCTGCTCAGATGATATTCAAGCACATCGTCAGGGACAGTTTCTATAAGTTTCTGCATCTGGTAGAGATCGTGCGCCCGGCCCAGTTCCTTGCCGGTCTCCGGTTCCGTAAAAATAAAATCGCCGAAACCGAAACGGGAAAGGATCACGTTCCGCATATTCTCCAGCAGGTTCTTGCTTGTCTTGGGAATGAAACCGGCCCCCATAGATTCAGCCAAAGCCTTGATTTCCACCTGGGAAGACTGCATTATCACCGGCATCCAAGGGGTCTCTTCCTTCACAATCCTGCAAAGGTCCACCCCGGCATCGGATTTCTCCGTTTCACTGAGGTCACCCTTGTTGATTATCATCCCGACGTCGGTGATTACACCCAGAAGGTTTTTCCTGTACTTGCGGTATAATTCAAGCGCTTCGCTGTAGTTGGTAGCCAGCAGCACCTTGGGCCGCGAACGCTTGCGGGATATCATCTGCTGCTCGTTATAGGCATCCTTCAGGAATTCACTGTTCTGAAGCAGCAGTATCTTGTAAAGTTCGGGAAGGTACGATGAATAGAAACGGAACGAATCCTCTGCCAGCAGGATGGCCTGCACCCCGCCTTCCAATATGTCCCGGTCGGCATTCAGGCGGTCTTCGGCCAGTTTGATGATGGCAATTATAAGGTCGGCCGTGCCGTGCCAGCAGAAGATGTTGTCGATGGCCTCGCACCCCGCCTCTTCTATGCGCCGGTATATCTCGCGCGAGAAACTGGTAATCAGGAACACCGGCATATCGGGATTCATCTGCTTGATGGTACGGGCAAAGTCGAACACCGTCATTCCGCCCACGTTGTACATAGTCAGCACAAAATCGTAACTCTCGCCGCGCTTCAACTCTTCCAGGGCTTCTGACGCGGAACTTACCCTCACGATGGCGGGCGGATTGCTCATATTGAGTTCGTTGTATTCCGAATTGATCTGGGAATCGATATGACCGTCCTCTTCGAGGGTATATCCGTCGTAACTGCTGCACACCAGGAGTATCCTGTGTATGCGGTATTTCATAAAGTCGTGCGGTTGCCCGGCGGCAAATGTGAAATGTTCGTAATCTTCCATAGTGAATTTATCCGCTCAAAATTAGTTATTATTTGTTTGGTTTTTAAACCTGAGAGTATATTTGCAGTCAAATTTCTTGTATGAAAAAGATAATACTGACTTCCATAATCGCCGCAGTGGCACTTCTTGCCACATCCCTCACTTCTGCGGCCCAATCAAAAGCCACTGTCAAACTGACGCTTGTTGACACCCTGACGCGCGAGCCCGCATCATACGCAGCTGTTCTGCTGCTGCCGGAAGGCGACACGGTTCCGGAGCATTACGCCCTTGCCGGCCTGGACGGCAAGGCACAATTCGACAAGGTCAAATACGGCAAATATACCCTTCGGGCCGAACTGATGGGTTATGAGACCCTGAACCGGCAGATCAATGTCGCAAAAGGCAATGTCAACCTGGGCGAAATTGCGATGAAAGAGGATTTCCAGATGCTGCAGGGCGCCACCGTCACCGCTGTGGGCAACGCCATCACCATCAAGCAGGACACCATCGAATATACCGCCTCGTCGTTCAAGGTTAAGGACAACGCGGTGCTCATTGACTTGCTTAGGAAACTTCCCGGCATCGAGGTAGGCAGCGACGGCAGCATCACCTCCGGCGGTGAAACAATCAAGAAGATCACCCTCAACGGCAAGACCTTCTTCCTGGACGACCCCAGCCTGGCCACCGAGAATATTCCGGTGAATGTAATTGAAAAGGTAAAGGTTATCGACAAGAAGTCAGAACAGGCCCAGTTCAGCGGCATAGAAGACGATGATACCGAAAAGATTATCGATGTGAGCACCTACAAGGGGATGTTCGACGGATGGTTCGGCAACCTGTCAGGCGGACTTGGCCGCGACCTGCGCAGCGCTCCGAAGGACGACAGCAAGTTTGAACTCTCGAACGACTGGCGATATCAGGGCAACGGCATCATCGGCCGTTTCAACGAAACCGACCAGCTGGCATTCGTGGCCAACGGAAACAATACAAACAACCGCGGCGGATTCGGGAGCGGCGGCCCAGGCGGCGGTTTTGGCGGGATGAGGGGTATAAATGACGAGTGGATGGCCGGTGTCAATTACGGAACCACCCGCGTCAAGGACCTGGAGGCCAATGTCAGTGCAGAATACGGCCAGCGGAAGAGCGATGTCCAGAGCAAAGAGAACAAGACCACCTATGTGAACGACGGCGAGGACCTTTACACCGATTCCGACAGCAAGACTAACTCTGCAAGCCAATTTGTGGAGGC
>CACYEB010000122.1 GCA_902773305.1 uncultured Bacteroidia bacterium | reverse complement strand
CTACGGCCCCTCTATTCCCAAGATGACCGGCACCGAAAATGTCCAGCCCGAGGCGGAGATTGACGGCGAAAAACAGACGCTGATTCCTGTGGAAAAATACGGTGTCAAGTGGATGTCCATCGGTTACTTTGCCAAGCCCGGCCAAGCGCTTGTATGGCGCGGGCCCCTGGCCTCCAACGCCCTGAAACAGATGATATTGCAAGTTGCCTGGGGCGAACTGGACTATCTGCTGATAGACCTTCCTCCCGGCACCGGAGACATCCAGATTTCGCTGGTGAACGACATCCCTCTGGACGGCGTGTTTGTGGTCACCACCCCGCAGAAAGTTGCCCTGGCCGATGTTGAAAAGAGTATCGATATGTTCATTAATCCCAAGGTCAACAAACACATCTTCGGCATTATAGAAAACATGGCCTGGTTCACGCCGGAAGAGTACCCTGACCACAAGTATTACATATTCGGGCGCGGCGGTGCAGAGGCGCTGGCCGAAAAATACAATCTGCCCCTGCTGGCAAGCATTCCGCTGGTGGCCTCCATCAGCAGCGACGGCGATGGCGGCACCCCGGCCGCCCTGCACGACGGGCCGGTCTACACTGCCCTCTCAGATATTTTCTAGCAAACACCGTCTCTTCTGACAGACGCACCGGGCACGCACATCGTGCCTTGTGGCACGCATCTTTCATACTTCCAGCATTTTACATCTTTTCGCTTGCGCATTTTTACGCAAGCGACTTTCAACAATCGCCTGAGTGTTAGGGCTATTGCTGCCACGGCATTATATTTTTTTGTAAATCCGGATAAACCTCCTATATTTGCAATCCATTTTGACTGAGATATGGTGTAATGGTAGCACTAGAGATTCTGGCTCTCTCGGTTCGGGTTCGAGTCCTGATATCTCAACTATGATTAAGGGGGCTATGCCCCCTTTTCTTTACTCCAGCCGCTTCGCGCCGGCTATCCTGCTTTCCCACACACACGCGCTACGCCATCGGCTGATGCCCCCTTATCTGCTCCTTAACGCTTCGACAGGGTTGAGGCGGGACGCCTGTGCGGCCGGGACGACCCCGCTGGCAAGGCCGAGAACCGCGGCCACCCCAAACGCAAGGAAGATATGTCCCTCCGTAAGCCGTGCGTCAAGAACCCCGGAAGGTATCAGAGACAAAGCACCCCAGGCCAGTAACAGCCCCAGGGCCGTCCCTGCCACAGAAAGTATGAGCGCCTCTGCGAGAAACTCCAGCAGAATGCGCTTGCGTTTTGCACCCAGCGCCTTTTTAAGGCCTATTTCAAAAGTCCTCTCTTTGACCGAAACCAACATTATGTTCACGATGCCAAAGCCCCCTATAAGCAGCGAAAACAACGCCACCAACAATCCCACGGAAGTGATTTTTGATGTGAGTGCTACGGTCTGCCGGCAGAGGTCCTCCATAGTGTTCAGGGCAAAATTGTCCTCCTGACCTGGCTTCAGATGCCGCGACGCGCGCAGTATGCGGCGCATTTCCTCGGTTGCCGCATCCCGTAGGTCCGCCTTAGGTCCTACGGCCACCATAGTTTCCAGATTATCCCGGCCTGCGATGCGCTCTGCCGTTGCAAAAGGGACGATTACGGCAAAATCGGTCGCATAGAGGTTGATGATGTTCTTCCCTTCGTAGGACAGAACTCCGATCACCGTCATATTGCGCCCATCAAGACGCACCGTACGCCCGCATACCGCCTGACAGGCCTCTGCCGCGGCCGTCCTTACGTCCACGCCGAACAATTCCCTGACAATTCCGGCACCCAGTATGGCCTTGGCCTCGCTGCCCGACAGTTCCGCCAACGAGAAGGCCCGCCCTGCACAGACTCCAGAATAAACCAAGTGCTGCCAAGCCCCCTGGACACCCACCATCTTACAATCGCGGAGGGCTTTGCCCCCATAAACGATGTCCGCCCCGGAAGCGCCGGCAAAGGCCGTCCACTTGCAGTTGAAGCCTCCCGACAGCACCATATAATCGTCTGCCGACGGCTGCGGCCGGATCGCGTAGCGGCTCCAGTCAGAGCCTCCGTCGCTTATGACCGGAAAACGTTCCACCATTATCATATCGCTGCCGAAATGGTCGAAACCCGCCACGACTGAGCGCGAGAATGCGTCTACCAGCGCAAACGAAACAGTTACAACAAAAATACCGATGCTGACTCCCGACAGGGAGAGAAAAGTGCGCAAGACGTCACTTTTTGTCTGATGAAGCAATTCCATCTTCTTTTCCTCCATTTAGCTTGTTTTTGATTTGTCTGATAGTATCAAAAGCGTTCAGTGGGGAAATGGAATTGATATCTATTCTCTCTATTATATGTTTTATGTCTATTAGCAGCGGATCGTCCATCTGGAAGAAACTCAACTGAACGGGATTGCCGGCAACCTTGCTCTCCAGCGAGCGGAGTTTGTGCTCTGCCGACACCAGTACTTCGTCGGGCATTCCGGCCATCCTGGCAACGTGGATACCGAAGCTGCTTGCAACGCCGCCCGGACACAGTTTGCGCAGGAAAATCACCCTGCCGTCCACCTCTTTTGTGGATATATGGAAATTGTGCACCCGCTCGCAGATGTTTTCCATCTCATTGAGTTCGTGATAGTGTGTGGCGAAGAGCGTTTTGGGTGCCAGCGGGCTGCGGTGCAGATATTCCACGATAGCCCAGGCGATGGACATACCGTCGTAGGTACTCGTACCACGCCCGATCTCGTCCATAAGCAGCAGCGACCGCTGTGAAATATTGTTCAGGATGGTGGCGCTCTCGGTCATCTCCACCATAAAGGTCGATTCGCCGCGGGAAATGTTGTCCGAAGCTCCGACGCGGGTGAAAAGTTTGTCCACAAAGCCGATTCGGGCGCTGGCCGCCGGCACGTAACTTCCAATCTGCGCCATCAGCACGATGAGGGCGGTCTGCCGCAGCAGCGCAGACTTGCCGGCCATATTCGGGCCGGTAAGGATAATGATTTGCTGACGGTCGTTGCTCAGATATACATCGTTCGCCACATATTCTTCACCCTCGGGCAGCAGCGCCTCGATCACAGGATGGCGCCCCTGTTTGATATCGATCTCCAGTGAGTCGTCCACCACCGGACGGTGATATCCTCTCTGATGCGCCGTGAAGGCGAATGAGGCCAGACAGTCGAGTTCGCTCACCGCGGCGGCATTGGCCTGGATGGCCGGGATACTGTCCTGCAACTCCTTTACCAAAGCGGCGTAAATACCCGATTCTATCGCAATTATCTGGTCCTGTGCCACCAATATTTTCTCCTCGTATTCCTTGAGCTCGGCGGTAATGTAACGCTCGGCGCCCACTAGGGTCTGCTTGCGGATCCATTCGGGCGGAACCAGGTCCTTGAAGGTATTACGCACCTCAAGATAGTACCCGAACACGTTGTTGTAACTCACCTTGAGCGAGGATATGCCCGTGGCGTCACGCTCCCGTTGCTGGATATCCAGCAGAATCTGCTTGCTGTTTTCAAGTATGTTGCGATAGTCGTCCAGCCGGGCGTCAACCCCGGCACAAATCACCTCGCCCTTGCCTATCTGCTGCGCGGTATCGGTCTTGACCGTGGCGAATATATGGCGCGAGAGATTTTCCAAGGCATCCAGGCGGCTAATAAGGGTTTTTATGGCCGGCATAGACGCGGCAACCTTGATGATTTCGCCAATCTTCTCCAGTCCGCGGCCCAACTGCAACACCTCCCTTGGAAGGATTTTGCCTGCAGCTGCGCGGGAAACGATGCGCTCCAGGTCTCCTACTTGCGAAATGCTGTCGCGGATTGCCTCGCAAACGGCTGTGTCCTCGTAGAGCGCCTGCACGATATCGCCGCGGCAGGTTATTTTTTTAATGTCTTTCAGCGGCATTGCCATCCACTCGCGCAGACGGCGGCTGCCCATGGGAGAACTGCATTTGTCCAGAATGTCTATCAGGGCGCAACCGTCGGAAGTCATCGGTCTCAATATCTCCAGTGCACGGCCGGTAAAACGGTCTATCCACATAAACTCTCCGCGGTCTATGCGGCCCAGCGAGCGGATATGCGAAATATCCTTGTGCTCGGTAATGTCCAGATAAGAGAGCACGGCGCCGGCGGCAGTAATCGCCAGCGGCATCTCTTCCACGCCAAAGCCTTTGAGACTGTCTGTTTCAAAACGGTTAAGCAGCTTTTTGTAGGCCGTGGTATAGACAAAAGCCCAGCCGTCCATCGCCGTGATGAAGCTTCTGTCGGCAAAGCGGGCCCTGAACCCGTCTTCAAACCCTTTCTGAAGCAAAATCTCTTTGGGAGAATAGTCTGCCAGTAAAAGGTCCACAAAATCCAAATCTCCCTGGGCGACGCGGAAGGCGCCCGTAGAAATGTCCAGGAACGCGATTCCGGCCTGGTCCTTCTCAAAATACACAGAGCACAGCCAGTTGTTTTTGGTCGCTTCCAGCAGCGTTTCGCTGTAATTCAGCCCGGGGGTTACCAGTTCCGTGACGCCGCGCTTGACCAGTTTCTTGGTGAGCTTGGGATCTTCCAACTGATCGCAGACGGCAACCTTGTACCCCGCCGCCACCATCTTGGGAAGATATACGTCAATGGCGTGATACGGAACACCCGCCAGGTTGGTGTAACTGCCCGAGCCCGAAGCCTTGCGGGTCAGAACCAGACCCAGCACCTTGCTCACAATCACGGCATCGTCGGCAAAGGTTTCGTAAAAGTCTCCCACGCGGTAAAACAAAATGCTGTCGGGGTACTGCGACTTGATTTCGTAGTACTGCTGCATCAAGGGTGTGGTCTTATCCGCTGCCATAGGTTTACAAATGTAGCCATTTTTCGATTATCTTTGCACTCGGGAAATGAGAGTAAAACCGAAAAAAAATCTGGGCCAGCACTTTCTGGCCAATGACGGCATCGCAATGCGGATTGCAGATTCCTTGGTCTGTACCGGGGACGCCCGTATGAATGTGCTGGAAATCGGCTGTGGTACCGGAGCTCTCACAAAGCATCTGCTGCGGCGCGGCGACCTCCTTCTCAAGGGAATTGAAATCGACGGTGAGTCCATCGCATATCTGCGCGAAAACCTGCCGGAAATAATGCCCCGCCTTTACGAAGCCGATTTCTTGAAAACCGACCTTCGCAAAATCTTCCCCGAAGGGAATTTCTGCATCATCGGGAACTTCCCTTACAATATTTCATCGCAGATATTCTTCAAGATACTGGAATACAAGGACTCGGTGCCTCAAGTTGTGGGGATGCTTCAGAAAGAGGTAGCCGAAAGGCTTGCCAGCGGCCCAGGCAACAAAAACTACGGCATCCTGTCGGTGCTTTTGCAGGCCTGGTACGACATAGAGTATCTGTTTACCGTGGGCGAAAACGAATTCATACCACCGCCCAAAGTCAAATCTGCCGTGATTCGCCTGCGGCGGAACGGTCGCACCGTGCTGGGTTGCGAGCCGGACAGATTCCGGCAGGTGGTCAAGGCGGCCTTCAACCAGCGGCGCAAAACTTTGCGCAACAGCCTGCGGGCGATCGGATTAGAGCCGGCAGAACAGTTTGCAGGACTTAGGCCTGAACAGATGAGCGTAGAGGATTTTATTTCGCTTACAAGCCAGACACAAAAATAATGGGGTGACCGAAAAGCCACCCCATTATTTTTGAAATCTTTAACTACTAATAAAACTTGGCCCTATAGTCCTTGACGTCCGCTTCCTTCATTATTATTTCGGGAAGCTGCTGGGCGATGGAATATGTTTTCTGGGTGTTTCTGTTGAGCACATCAGCCTCTGTATAATATTCCCCTTCGGCGACATTCTTAACCTCGAAGAAGTAAACCCCAAGCTGGCCCTTTACGGGTCCGGAAACCTTTCCTTGCGGAGCGGCAGCCACGGCCCCGACGAACGCGGGATCCAGGCTCATATCTATTGCATTGAAGGCTATGCCGTCGCGATGGTTCACGGTCGTGCTGAATTTCTCTGCCAAAGCCTCAAGCGACTCGCCGCCGCTGATTTTCTCTGCGGCCTCTGCAGCGAGTTTCTCCACCTTCTTCTGGCCGATAAGTTCGGTAACGATGTTGTCCTTGACCTCTTCCAGAGGAACCCTGCCCTCTTTGCGGGTCTTTGTAACGGCAGCTACGAAATAATACTTGTTATCCACCGTAATGACGTCGGACACGCTACCCTCTTTGGTTCCGCGGTCGAACACCCAATGAATGACACCGCGCGCGTTTTCAACCACACCGAGGCGGCGGGTTTCAATAGTAACGTGCTGCATCGGTATCACGGGGAGGGCCTCCTCTTTCACGATGGCCGCAAACTTGTCGTAGGCACCGTTACTGCGGTCGGCCAGATCTGCCGCCTTCATCTGGTAGTCGCGGTAAGTGTCTTCCGACGGGGTAATATTGGTGCGCAGGAATGCCAGCTGAACCTTCTCTTTGGGTTTGGTTGCCTGCTCTACCTTGAGCAGCGCCAGCATTTGATATTCATCAATTGATACCAGGCGGACCTCACCCGGCTTCATTTCGAAAACTTCGCCGAAGACATCCATCCCGTTTGCGGCAAGGCTTGCGAGGGTCTGCCAACCGGGGGACATCATTTCTGCGCTGAAGCCGTTCTTGCGAACCTCTGCCATAAGGGAATCGGCACGCGCCTGCTCGGCTGCGGGGAACATCGCATAGGAGAAGCTGACGGAATCGGGGAGCATTTTACGCTCTGCTACGCGGACGGCCGTGAACGCTTCGGCGGTAGAGTCGATTGCGCTGGCGGCTGCCGGAGCACCGAAAGCATAGTCGGCAAAAGCGGCGGTACGGCGGGAAAGCTCTTCCTTGCTGTAAAAGGTGTCGTCCCAGCGACGGTCCGAATTCAGGGCTACAAAGTTCTTGAGGTTGTCGGCAACCTTGAACTGCTCATAAAGACCGTCGAATTTCTCTTTGGCTGCTGCTATGTCCTCTGTGCTGGGAACCACTTCGAACATAACGTATTCAATGTCGCGGTTAGCCTTCTGGGTAAAGAGTTCCTTGCGGTCGTTATAATACTTGCTGACCTCCGCAGCGGTAACCTGCAGCGAAGAGTCCACGCCAAAGCTGACGGGCAACATAAAGAAATCCACGTCCCTGGTGATATTGCCTTCCGATACAGCCTTTTCTATCTGGGCTGCACTGAGGGTTGAACTGTTGCGAAGGGCAGAGATATACTTACTGTACATCTGCTGGGTATATACCTGCTCTTTGAGATAATCCCAATACCTGCGGGACACGCCCGTCTCATCCAGGTCCATCTGGGAGACGAACTCTTTTACGGCATCCGGGCTGAACAGCCCGTTCTCCCCGACGAACATCCTTTGCTGCGCGATGATGGGAGAAGGATTCTCGCCCTGGAGAAGGGCTACCATCTCTTCGTCTTCAACAGAAAAGCCCGCAGCCTTGATCTTGGGGAAGAACACCCGCTGGTTGAAGAACTGGTTCCACGTCATATCACGAACCTGGTTCTGTGCCTGCTCGGTGTTGGCGCTGCCGCCCGAGAGAGCCTGCATCAGGGATGTGTTCTGCTCTACTGCTGTGAAGAACTCGCGGTAGGTGATGCTCTTGCCGCCCATCTGGCCCACGTTGTTCTCTTTTGACATACTCTGCAATGTTGACCCGAGGGTGTTGGGGTCTATGATAAACGAAAGCAAGGCGATCGCTATCAGGATAGAAATAAGAATTCCGAGTTTTACACGGATTTTCTCCAATACGGCCATATAGATAATATTAATTTATAAGCATAGTTTGCGAAGACCGCAAAATTATAAAAATTTATTTGATACGCGGCAAAGGACCCACAAAATTCACCGTATCGATGTAAAAATTAGTGGAATCGCTCACTACCCGGCCAAAAGAATCGAACGGCCTCAGTATCGTGGACTGATTGGCCCGCTGGTTGCTGCGCATCCCGTAACCCTGAAGTTTTCCCTTGGGAGACGTCATCACGACATAGCAGTCAGTGTATATCTGCTCGGTATACTTGTCCCACCACACCGTATCGGTAATGATGCGTTCGCCTTTTATGTGATTCAGGATATTTACATTGCCGAATGCCAGCCACTCCTCTTTACGGTCAACGAATGTGTGCTCCGCCCCTTCGGCTATCAGTTGCGACTCCAGAAGGCCGTCCTCATTATATACATATACCTCGAACCCCTCGCTGTAAACCTCTTTGGTAATCTGGGCAGAGTCCTTTTCAAATCTATAGGTATCCATCGCGCGGGTACGCATCTCCATCGTGAGATCTGCCTTCTGGTATTCCTGCGCCTGCATACCGCGCACAGATTGTACCGGCGTGGTCTCCCAGTCTATTTCACTTCTGGCCTCCTTGCGGGAACACCCCAGGCACAGCAACGCTGCGGCGGCACATAACAACAACGGTAGAGACGGGCGACGGCCCGTCTCTACCCTGTTCTTTATGATGATTCCCGTTTTCGTTATTTGAGTCTTACTGTCGTGGTCTCGCTCAGGCCCGCGCAGGTAACCGTGCAACTCTGGCCATTTGTCAAGTCGTACATAAACGCATCCGCCTTATTTGGGAAGTATGCGGCATACTGGCCGGCCAGGCCGTTGGCTTCTGCGGTAAGGCTGGGATCGGCGGCTTTTGCACGGTTTACATAGTCGTATGCCACCCAGAAGTGCTGTACGGACTCAACCTCGTTGCCGCCACAGCGGACGGTACCCCAAATTGTGCCGATAAGCAGATACGCACGGCCTTTGCATTCGTCGGAAAGTGCCGCCGCCTTCTTGGCTGCAGCCACGGCTGCTACATAGTTGCCGGCCTTCTTGAAATTGTAGGAGCCGAGCTCGAGATAGTAGTTTGCCTGCTGCTGGGCATCACCCTCGCTGGTATTGATGGCCTCCTGCAGGAATCTTACAGCACGGGACGTGTCCTCTTTGCGGGAATAGAGCCTGTAGAGCAGATATGCCGTGTTGGAAGAAGGATCCTTGCTGTAGAGGGATTCCACCGCCTTGAGGTAAAGGTCGCTGTCCAGACAGTCTGCAGAGTTGAGCATCTTGACCACGGTGCGGACTGTCTCTTCGTCGTCGGGATTGGCCTCGTAACGGGGGGTCAGCAGCGCGAGCATATTGTCGCAGTTCGCCACACCGCAACCAAGGAAGAGGGTCTCGACGTCTTTCTGGGCCTTGCGCAGCTTGGCGTCATCTTTGGCGGCAAGGGCGGCACCCATCCTCTCGGAAATGGCGGTATAGTCTGTCATTATCTGCTCTGCGTCAATGGCACCTGATGTATAGAGGCTGGTGGCGGTTTCCATCAGCTTGACATATACCAGATCGCTGGCCTGATTGCCGGTTTTCTCAAAGATATCCTTCATCTGGTCATAAACGGCCTGAGGATTATCGTCGTTCCACTTGAAATTGACAATGTCGATCGCCTTGTTGTTAAGCGCGGAGACGGCGTTCTTGGGATATGTGGCAACTCTCTGGTCGTAAATCCGCATCAGGGTGTCGATATATCCGGCACGAGCCTTTGCATCTTTGGTCTTCCCGTATGCCCAGCGCATAAGTTTCTGCCCGTCGATGAGCAGGTTCTGGCTGGCGGTAACCGGGCATATTGCATAGGCGTTGCGCCAGGGGCCTATGGCCTCGGCATTGTTACCCTGCTTGAGATACTCCTTATAGTATGAGAGGTACTTTACACATTCGGCGCTGTCTGGTCCGAATCTGCCCTGTGCGAATGCGGAAACGGTTATTACCGCCGCAAACAATGTTGTCAAAATACGTTTCATAGTGTAAAGTTATTAATTAATGCTCTAATTGTATAAAGACTTGTGGAACCACGTGTCAAACATATTCAGCCCCACATTTATCTTTACATAGTTTTCTTTTACCAAATTGCTTGCCAAAGTTCCGGTCCGGCCTATATCAATGCTGAAAGCTATGGACGTAAGACGGGTTGCAAGCGCGGTGGAAATGGGGAAACTTGCACCGAAAGTAATGCCCATAGAGTTTATCGGAACCCCGTTTACGGCAATATATCCCTGATTGTAATAGAGTCCGGCGCGGTAGGTCATACGGTTGCCGTAGTGACGGATATCGTATTTGCCGGGGATGAACTCCCCGCCAAGGCGGAACGACTGTGCCTTGCGGGTGACCACGTCTATGCCTGGGGCGTTGTCAAATACCGTCTTGCTCCAGTCCTGGTAAGTATAGTCGAACCCGAGCATCCACACATCGGTCTTGCGCAGGGTGAATCCGGCACCTATTTCGGAGGGGATCTTGTAGTCTATCGGCTTGAGGGACGAAGATATCGTATCTACCGATGTGGACGTGCTCGCCAGCACGACGTCAGAGAAGTCTCCGCCCATCGCTCCGCCCAGCTTGTATGTGGCACCGATGGTCAGCGGCATTGTCTTGCTCAGATTGATGGTATACTGCAGCCCGGCCTTTGCTCCAAGCCCCCTTGATACCGAGCTCCAGGTGCGTGAAATGGTGCGGTAGTGGGAGTTCGTGGTGAAGTTGGTAGCCGAAGCGTGTACGGTGTTTCCAAGATAATAAATGCCGTCCACGCCGATGCTGAGGCTGGGGATAATCTGCCAGCCGGCGCCCAGCACCAGCTGGTAAATGCCTCCCTTTCCGGTTTTCCGGTACTGGACGTCACCCATCTCCAGCAGCACATTGTCGGCATATTCGCGCGAAACGAACTCATAGCCGGTTGCGGCATACGGCATCAGTCCGGCTTTTACCGCTATCGTAGGTATTATCGGGAAGGATACCACGATATGGTGGATGTTGAACATATTGTTCACCGATGACAGGCGTCCGCTGTCGGTGTCTTCTATGCTGGTGGATGCATCGGCAACGTAGAAGATGTTCTTCTGGGTAACGCCGAAGTCAAGCATAAATGCCTTGTTTTCGCGGGCTGTCACGGCTGCGGGATTCACCCAGTTGATGATGGCGTTGTTACGGTCGCCAATGGCTATGCCTCCCATCGCAAGGGTGTTCTGATTACCCTGCATTTCAAGGTTTCCGACACCATACATCGAATAGGGGGAAAAAGCGTCGTAGGCCACATTCCCCTGCGCTGCCGTTTCAACGGGCAGCAGCCACATAAGCGCTGAGGCGGCAATGCCCAATATTGTTATAATCCTGTTTCTTTTCATATTATGCCAGTGCTACATTGGCCAGGCCGTCCAATACGAGGTTTTCGCAAAGTATGACACCAGGGTCCAGGCCGGGCGCAAAAACAGACGCATCGCCGCCCGTGAGGATCACTTTGCGGTGGGGATGCGCTTTCATATAGCCCTCGATTTCAAACTTTATGCCGAGTATATTGCCCGCGGCAAGCGCGGTATCCAAATCGTAACCTATCGTCGAGATGGTATTTATGTCTCCCTTGGCAAGCACCGTCTGGGGAGTGCAGGGCGGTATCTTACGGGTAAAGTGGGTAAGCGCCCGGTAGCGGGTATTGAGTCCGAGCGAAATCGTACCTCCTAAATAGTGACCTTTGTCTATGAATTCTACGGTAGTGGCGGTACCGAAATCGAACAGCAGTATATTCTCGTCAGGCATCATTATGCACGCCTGCAGGATGGCCGCCATACGGTCGGCGCCCATTCCGTCGGGCATATTGTCCAGATATCTGTAAATTCCGCCTTCGGTGGTTACCTTTGCGCGAACATAGTCTATGTTGAAATCGATGAATCTCCTGCAGTACTGACGGAGCGACTTGTGCAGCAGGGGATCGGTGTCGCGCACAGAACCCAGCACTATCACGTCATATTGCTCGGCAACTATTTCTTTCAGATTGAAAGGATCCTCTACCCTCTGCATTGAGACTTGCCGAATGCCGTCGTAGCGGGCAAGTTTGCAGGAGGTGTTGCCGATGTCTATTACAAGATTCATTATTATTGGCTTTGAAGACGCAAATTTAGCATTTCTTGCAATAATTCAACCGCTTTTTTTACAGTCGGAACTTTTTCACATTTGACAAACAGAGAATTAGGACGCTGCACAAGCTGATACTTGCGGGGCGAACTCTGTATATATTCCAAAATGTTACCGAAAGTCGGGCTGTTATAGTAAGAAGATTTCTGATTGGAAACAAAATAGGCGAGCATATTGCCGTTTTTGAGGATTATCTTCTCAAAGCCGGCATCTATCGCTACCTGGCGCAGCCTGACTATATTGATAAGTTCTTCCAGTTCTGGCGGCACAGGTCCGAAGCGGTCGGCCATCTCGGCCATGAACCTGTCTGTCAGGGCCGCGTTTTTCATATTGTCCAACTCCCTGTAGAGGCGCATTTTCTCTTTGGGCACATTAATGTAACTGTCCGGAATATATGCCTCTATGTCTGTATCTATATAGCAGTCCGATACCCAGCCCCCTGCGAAGATGCCGCCGGCGTCGGACGCAGTATCGACAGTGTCCAGTTCGGCGCGAAGTTCACTCATCGCCTCGGCCAGGATTTTCTGGTATGTCTCGAACCCCATCTCGGCGATAAAACCGCTTTGCTCGGCTCCCAGAAGGTTTCCGGCTCCGCGGATGTCGAGATCCTGCATGGCAATATTGAAGCCGCTGCCCAGGTCGCTGAAGGTCTCGATCGCGTTCAGACGGCTTTTGGCATCGTCGGTAAGAATAACCTGTGACGGAACTATCAGGTAACAGAAGGCCTTTACATTGCTGCGGCCCACCCTCCCGCGCAACTGGTGCAGGTCGCTCAAACCAAAATTCTGGGCGTGGTTTATAAGCATCGTATTGGCATTGGGGATATCCACGCCGTTTTCCATAATGGTGGTGGAGACCAGGATGTCGTAGTCGCCGTCTATGAAGTCGAGTATCCTCTTCTCCAGATCAGCCGCCTCCATCTGACCGTGGGCCACACAAATACGCGCCTTGGGGCAGAGCCGGCCGATTATTCCGGCCACGTCTTGTATATCCTCCACCCTGTTGTGTATGAAATAAACCTGCCCTCGCCTCTCCAGTTCACTCTCTATGATCTCTTTTATCTGGTCGTCATCGAAATCTATGATTTCCGTATGTACAGGAATACGGTTGGGCGGCGGCGTGGAAATAATAGAAATGTCGCGTGCCCCCAGCAGCGAAAACTGCAGCGTACGGGGTATCGGGGTGGCTGTCAGGGTAAGGGTATCCACATCTTTGCGCAACATGCGCATCTTCTCTTTAGCCCCTACTCCGAATTTCTGCTCCTCGTCTATTATCAACAGCCCCAGATCCTTGAATATTATTTCTTTTCCCAATATACGGTGGGTACCTATAAGGATATCAATTTTTCCTTCACGCAGTCCTGTTGCGATTTCGCGCACCTCCTTTGCCGTCTTGAGACGGCTGATGAATTCAATGTTGCACGGAAAGTCGTGAAGGCGGGCCTTGAAAGTGTGATAGTGCTGCAGCGCAAGGATCGTGGTAGGGACCAGTACCGCCACCTGTTTGCCGTTTGCGACAGCCTTGAATGCTGCACGGATGGCAACTTCCGTCTTTCCGAATCCCACATCCCCGCATATCAGGCGGTCCATAGGATGGCAGTCTTCCATATCCTTCTTTACATCCTCCACAGCCTTGTGCTGATCTGGGGTATCTTCATAAATAAAGGAAGATTCCAACTCCTGCTGCAGGTAATCGTCCGGACCGAAGGCATATCCCGGCGAAGTGCTCCTCTCGCTATATAGTTTGATAAGATCTGCCGCTATATCCTTTACCTTGCTCTTTGTGTTGTTTTTCAGTCTCTCCCAGGAACGTGAACCCAGTTTATATATTTTCGGAGGTTCTCCGTCCGCCGACTTGTAACGGCTTATCCTGTGAATGCCGTGTATGGAGACGAAAATAACATCACCGTCTTTATAGGTGAGTTTGACCGCCTCCTGCATCTTACCGTTGATTTCGGTGCGGACCAAACCGCCGAAACGTCCCACTCCGTGGTCTATATGCACCACATAGTCTCCGATATGGAATGTCATCAAATCATTCAGGGTGAGCCGTTCGCTGCTGGTCACCTCCCGCTTGGTCACTATCTTGTGGTAGCGCTCGAATATCTGATGATCTGTATAATAACATTCACGGGAAACATTGTCTATATATCCTTCGTGAAGGGATATCGATATGAAATCGACATTGTTTCCCTGACTTATTCCAGTTAAAATCTGTTTGAGGCGGATTGTCTGGTTGAGTTGGGGCGACAGAATGTTTACTTTATAGCCGTTCTCTTCACGGGAGGCTATGTCGCGGCAAAGTATTTCAAAATTCTTGTTGAATGCCGGCTGGGGTATGATATCGTTGCTTGCCTTCCGGTTATACTGAAGTTGCTCGCAGAAATCCCAGTATATGGTATTTTCCGGCAGTTGCTCCATCAAATTGACATATTCTTCCTCGCCATGGTTTTCAAAAAGGTTGGGATAAATATCCACCCCGTCAATCTTTTCTATCGTACGCTGACTGTCGGCATCAAAGCGCGATATCTGGTCTATCTCGTCTCCAAAAAAATCTATCCTGTACGGGTGGTTGTCCGCATATGAGAATACATCTATGATAGAACCGCGCAGGGCAAATTCACCCGGCATCGAAACAAAATCAACCTTACTGAAATTGCTTTCGAAAAGAACTTCTTTTAAAAAATCGTGGCTGAGTCTGTCCCCTTTTTTTATTGAGATTATGCTTCTGCCTGTACTTTGTTTCCTTAAAACCTTCTCATCAAGGGAATCCGTATAGGTTACTATTATTACCGGAGAAGTTGCAGAATTCAGCTGTTTGTTAAGCAATACTTTTGAAATGGAAGTGTTTCCACTTTTGACCGCATCTTCAAAATCAGATGGAAACCTTGCTTCATCAAACTTTTCTATTGCCTTGATGGCTGCGGTACGCTGTACCTTACCGGTGGCACTTTTTACTGAGTGTGAAGAAGAACTGTCCTGTACGGAAGGAAAATAATAGAGGCACTCATCCGTAAAGAAATTATCAAGGTCGCTTGTAAAGAAAAGAGCCTCTTTCTTTGTATTGAAACAGACTATATTCAGGGTTGAGGCATCTAATTTCGATACTACATTGGCAAGAAATACCGCTTTGCACGATATTCCTCCATTCAGGTTATCAAATCTCAAACGTCTCATAGAACCGCTTCAATTGCTCCCTGCTGAATCCGGGAGCAAAAATATCAAATATAATATCTTCTTCTTTCCTTATCTCCTTCAATACGGAACGTAACTTATTGAAATCCATAAATGTCTGGTTTTCCACCCCCTGCCCGGTTGAAAACACTTCAGCCTT
>CACYEB010000121.1 GCA_902773305.1 uncultured Bacteroidia bacterium | reverse complement strand
GGGCAGACCCAGGTCACTCCGCGGCCGCCGGTGTCCTCCATTGTGCCGTCAAGTATGCCGGGAAGCGATTCGCGGATGCTGGGCGCAAAGCACCGGGAATATGAGAGCCGGGATGTCCGGTCTCCGTTGACATAGGCATCCAGCGAGATGTTGATGGTCCAGATAGCCTCGTGGTTGCCGTCCTGGTAGGCTATGTTGCCTGTCTGGAACATATCCCAGAATACGTTGCCCTCCAGAATGACTCCGGCGCCGGCATAGGTATGGTTCGGAGTCTTCTGCTTCGAGATATTGGCGTAGTAGAACTTTGGGCCCTCGGCCATGCGCTTGCCGAAACGGTTCGTCATCAGCGAGTAAATACCGCCGTCTATCAAATCTGAAGCATATCCGGCAGATTTTCCATACGATTCCCGGGCTTCTTCGCCGCGGCCTTCCTCTTCCAGGGCGATGCCCTTGTCAAGATACAGCTGTGCCAGGATATGCTGTGCGGCACCCCGCACCAGTTTGCCCTTGGTGGGGCTTACCTCAGGGAAATCTTCGAGCCGGTCCTTGAGTTCGTCTATGGCGTACTGGTAGGTGTCAACCCTGCTGGAGCGCTCGAAGTCGAAGCGCGGCTCGGTGCAGAGTTCTTCTACGATAAAGACCCCTCCAAAGCATTCGGCAAGGTTCATATATGCGTATGCCCTGAAAAAATGGGCCTGGGCAATGGCGTAAGCCTTGTTGGCGGCAGAATCCCAGGTAATCTGGGGCAACTCTGCGGCATACAGTGCCATATTGGCGTAGGAAATCATCCTGTACCAGTAGTTGAAGATGAATTTGAAGACGCTGTGCTCGGGGTTTATGTTGGCGTAGTCGTTGAACTGGTAGGCGTGGCGCACGGTCGTGACATCGTACATATCGGTGCCGTTGCACATCCTGAACACGAAATACTCGCGCCCTTCGTTGCGCATGGAACGGATGTCGCGTATGGAAGAGTAGCAGGTCAGAAGGGTCTGGTCCACCTGGTCCTGGGTAGAGAAGGCGTTGTCCGGCGTATAGAGATATTTGGGGTCCTCCGTCAGGAAGGCGTCGTCGCTGCAGGATGCCAGCAGCAGGGCGGTTGCAAGTAATAGTATAATCCTCTTCATAGCGCTAGAAACTAAAGCTTACACCCGCAGTTATGCTCTTGGACACGGGCATTGTCGATGAAAGTACGCTGCTCCCGGTCTCCGGGTCATCGCCCACCCAGCGGGTGAGGGTCAGCAGGTTTTTACCGGAAACAAACAGTTTGAGATTGTTGACGTGCCACCTCTCCATAAGGCTCTTTTTAAAAGAGTAAGAGAGAGTTATGTCCTGGAGACGGACAAAGGTACGGTCTTGCAGCCCCTTGAAGCGGCCGTCGGTAGAGAAGGTCGCGGCGGGATAGACGTTTCCGGGATTATCTTCTGTCCACCAGGGGATGTCAATCAGGTTGGCGGTGGCGTAACCTGTGATGTTGGCCACGCGGAAGGCGTTCTGGTTCTCCCGCAGATAGCGGTTGGCGCCGCCGAAGATGCCTGCAATCATTGCATACAGTTCGAATTGCCTGTATCTTATGGTATTGCTCAGGTTCAGGCGGAAGTTGGGGGAAGTGTAGCCCAGAATCACGCGGTCGTCGGCGTTTATCTGGTCGTCCTGGTTGATATCCACATATTTGGGAGAGCCCGGCACGCCGCCGTAAACGCCTATGTAATCCACATCGTCCATCTGTACCAGGCCGTCCTGGACATAGCCGTAGATGGCGCCCAGGCTCTTGCCTATGAAGCGGCTGTTGGAGATGTCGTCGTCTTCGCGGCCGTCGCCGTCAAGGTCTTCATAGTATAGATGCACCAGTTTGTTGCGGTTCAGCCAGAAGGTCAGGCCGCTGGTCCACCGGAAATCGCGGGTGTTGATATTCACGGAGTGCAGGGTAGCCTCAATGCCGAAGTTGTCCACCTGGCCCATAGTGGATTTCACCGTCTCAAAGCCGGTCATCGCGGGAATCGTTCGGTCGAAAATCTGGTCTTTGGTCTGGGAATAGTAGAATTCCAGGTCAGCGTCCAGCCGGCCTTCAAACCAGTTGGACTCGATGCCGAAGTTATATGCGGTGGTTGCCTCCCAGCCCAGGTTGTCGTTGCCCAGGGAACTGATGGCCATACCGTACATTATGTCGCCGGTGCCCCATTCGTACTGTATGCCGCCGTCCTGTCCGTTGATGACCTTGGAGAGGGTGCTGTATGCGGCCAGGGTCTGGTTGCCGTTCACGCCACCGGAGACCTTGACCTTGAAGTCGGTGAGTACACGCTTGAGATCGGGAGTCCAGAAAGCTTCCCTGGATGGGGTCCAGGCAGCACCGAGAGACCAGAAGTTACCCCACTTGCGGTTGGTGCCGAACACCGAGGCACCGTCGCGGCGGATGCTTCCTGTAAAGGAATAACGTCCGTCGTAATTGTAGAGCACGCGTGCCAGATAACCGATATTGGCGGTTTCTACGCCATCCTCCGATATTTTCTGCACCGTAGCTTTTCTGAGGCCGTTGATGCCCAGGGTGGTGTTGCCGTTGGCGTAGAAGTTGGAGCCGGACATCTGCTCCATACTATATACGGAATGGTCGCGCGTTGCAACCAGGGTGGCGTCTATGTCGTGCTTGTCAAATGTATGCGAGTAGTTCAGGATGGCGTCGAACAGCCGGGAATATGTGTCTTCGTTTTTCCTGGAACCGCTGGCAGACGAGAGGAGGTTTTTGTAGGTATCGGCACTGTAGCGCGTATCGTCGTCGTAGCGGCCTTCCTGCACGGCGTAGCGTTCGTTGCGGAAGTCGCTGGTATTCTTCCTGGTGTCGGTATAGGAGTAATTAAGTCTCAGCGACAGTCCCTCAACCCACGGCGCCTTGATCACGGCGCTGGCCTGGAGACGGTAGTTGTTGCGGATGTCCACGTCCTGGCGCATACTCTTGTCTGCCTGCCAGAGCGGGTTCTGGTAGCCGTCGGAAGATGTCACCGGGTATTTCTCCAGTTCGGTGCTGTTATAGCGGTAGGGAGCGCCGTAAGGGCTCAGGTAATAGGCGGTGAGGATATT
>CACYEB010000120.1 GCA_902773305.1 uncultured Bacteroidia bacterium | reverse complement strand
CGGGCACAGCCTGCGCGATGTCGGTCTGGAGGAGTGTGAACAACATATCAGGGTCTATTTGTTAACCAACAAATGCAAAAAATCAGCCCACTTGGGCATAATCATACAAATATACGGATTATTTTGGGATTATGTGTTTTTCCCGGTTTTGATTTCCCATTATTGTTGATTAATTTTGAATGTGAAAAAACGTGTCCTGCCCTTATTCCTGCTTATTGCAAGTATTTTGTCCGGATGTGTGCTCCAGAAAGACGGTACGTCCTCTTTTGACGACCTGCTGGAGCAGAGCCGCCGCTATGCGGTCGATCAGGAATACGAACGAGCGATGGAGTGCGCTTTGTCCGCTTTATCCCTGGCTGAAACGGAACGCAATGCCGGCCGGGAGGCGGAAGCGCTTTGTACGGCGGCGGGTGTCGACCTGGTGACGATGCGGGACGGCCGGGCCTGGGAAAGGGCCTGCCGGGCGGAGGAACTGTCACGTGATAAGTATCCCCTTACGCTTTGCAAAACATTGATTATCAAGGGGAGGGTGTGTTCATACGCCAGCATTTCCGCCGAGTCGAACCGGGACGACGAAGCCATCGCCTACCTGGAGGAGGCGCGGGAACTGGCCCGCGCGGGTTCATTCGCGGAGCAGCATGCGGAAGCGTGTTATCATCTGTCGGAAGTCTATGTCAACAAGAACCGGTGGAGCGACCCGCCGGACCAGGTGATATACGCCCGGGCGGGAGAGTATCTCCGGGAGGGAGAAACCGTTGCCGGGGAGGCCGATATCCCGGACATGATCCGCAGGGCGATTCCGTTCCGGATACGTTATCTCCGCCAGGGCGGGGATATTGCGGGGGCGACGGCCTACTGCGAATCCCTGCTGGATGGGGCTCTCCCGACGGACTGGCTGACCCGCCAGCAACTCTACGACCAATTGACGGTCCTCTTTGCCGAGCGGGGAATGATGGCGGAATCCCTGGAAAGCCACGAGCAGTATGTCTATGCGATGCAGCAGTACATCCGGCAGAAGGAGAATGCGAAACTCCAGGACCTGGAAAACCGGTATGAACGCCTGAAAGAGCATCGGAAGACGGAGCGGTGGTATATGATCGCGCTGTCGCTGACCGCCCTTTTGCTGACCGCCCTCGCATTCATGTTCGTCATCCTCCGCAAAAACCGTCTGCTCGTCCTCCGCTCGGAGGAACTGGCTGCGTCCGACCGCGAAAAAGAACAGGTGCTGTCCTATATCTCTTACCGCTTTGGCGACCCGGCGACCACGCAGGGAAAGACCGTGGAGGAATTGATCTCCCCGGCAGAAGGGATGGCGGACGACGTCTCCCGTTACGTGGAAAACCTGGCTTCTTCCCGGAAGGAAGCGGCGGCGCAGATCGGCCTGACAGCCCGGGAAACGGAGATCCTGCATTTCTTCTGCCAGGGCCTGACGGCCGCGCAGGTGGCCGAACGGCTGTACCTGTCCGTCCGGACCGTCAACAACCACAAACAGAAGATCTTTGAGAAGATGGAAGTGAACAATAATGCAGAAATGGTATTCAAAGCGCGGCAACTTGGTTTAATTTGAGTACTTTTACTCATGTATGATAAAAACCTTTCCATTAATTTTGCCACAGAAACATTTAGAAACAATAACCCTTAAAACAATTTGTCATGAACTGGAAACATTTGATCTTTTTGAGCATCGCCTTACTGGTGGTGCTTCCGGCCAACGCCCAGGTGAGACGCGTCAATGGACGCACTCAGAACCAAGTGAAAACAGAGACAGAGCAAAACACAACGGAGAGAATGGTGAAGGCGATTCAAGCGGCTGCCAACGCCGCGAATCAGAATAAAGAGAGTTCGAACCAGTCGACTGCAGAAAAAGACAAGGCTCGCCGGGAGGCTATTAACAAGGGCTTTTCCAACAGTATTGGGAATGATAATGCGAGAGCGCTGACCATTTCTGTCGGAGGCAATGAAAGTCTTCCTGCATATATTGAGGTCGGGTCCAGGGCATTGGAACTCGTCAGGGAAGAGGTGAGAGTTGATAGCAAAAGCGATCAGATATTTGCAGCCAATTACGAGAATATTTATCCTGGGGCTATCGTGTTCGCTGACCAATCTTTGGCGGATGGAGATCCCACTTTGGCCTTTGATGGAGGGAAAGTGGACCTGCGGGTCAATTTCAACACAGGAAACAGATCCCATACTGGAGTCTTGAACAACGCGCACTCCATCAATGACGAGATTGGCAAAATACTCGAGGAAGCAAAATATTCCCCTTCTCCTAATCTCCAGTATAAGAGTTATTACTCTTCGAGCCTCAGTGAAATGGCGATAGGAATGAAAGTAAATGCCAAATTCCTTTCTGTCAATGCCAAAGTGGATATGAGTGCTTCAAAAAACGAGTCTCATGTTTACGAAACCCAAGATTATACCCAGGAGTACTACACGGTTTCCATTACCCAACATCCTACTGATCAGTCCCTGTATTTTGCGGACAATGTGACATGGGAGCAGATTGCTAACAAAATCAAAAATAACAACAATGCTCCATTGGCCATTATTACATCGGTGACTTATGGTCGCCGCGCATACAAGTTCTATGACTATAGCACCAAGGACTTTAAGTTCAAAGGCAGCGAGGAGGTACAGGCTTATGGCCAGACGCTTTCCTCAACTCAAGACATAGCGGAAAAGAGTGAGACAAAGAATATTTGGATGTACCTCAGTGGCGGTGATACGGAGTCTTCGGGAGCAATCCTCAAAGGTGATGAAATCAACACTGCCATTTCGAGCAAATTGAAATTCAATGTGAATACCAACCAGGGTGTGCCACTCTATTACACCGTACGCTTCATCGCTTCAGGAAGGACTGCGAACGTTTCCACCACCGGTAAGTATTATAAGACATCGTACCGGGAACTTCCGGGAGCTGTGGAGTATACTTTCCGCAATAACTGCACCCATGTAGCGGGCGCTGGCTTCAAGATGCGCCTTGATTACAAGGTTTTCAAATTTGACAGTAGAGGGCAAAAACAATATGTACCTCAAGAAAAAGGTGTTGAGGATGGCTATTCCAGATATACTGAGCACGAAATCGGGTTCGGAAACAAGAAAACCGGATTGCTTGATCTGAAACCGGGAGAGTACATCGAAGGTCCGCTTCGTCTGCAAATCCGCTGCAAGACCACATCTAACGGTAAGTGGCATAACGATGTAGTATGCAGGGTCGTACCCACCAACGGAGTCATTGATGTTGATGTTCATGGTGCAATTCGGCCTGGTGGTAACGCTGCATATATCTACAGTAAATCCAAAACTCAGCCTGTAAGGGATTAAGAGTAAAGCTGTTTTAAAACGAAACCCCGGAAGTTTGCGGACTTCCGGGGTTATTTTTGAATTGGTCGAAAAGGACGTCAGATGACATCTAAATCACTTTCCGGCAACCAGCCCTGGCGTCCGTCGGCGAGTTCGATGTTGCGCCAGGCGCCGACGGTGTCGAGCACCTTGACCTTCGTGCCTTCGTGCAGCACGAACAGATCCTTGGCCGCGGCGTCACGGCCCGGGG
>CACYEB010000119.1 GCA_902773305.1 uncultured Bacteroidia bacterium | reverse complement strand
CGGCAGCCGTGGTGCCGGTGATAGTGCGCGATCCCTACAGCGACGCCACCCGTACATATGTCAACGCACTCGGCTACTATAATATCAAGCCTCAGTGGGTTACCGTGGAGAATTTCCAGAAGCTGGCCGACGCGGGAATCAAGACCGTCACCGTAGAGACCGAAGATTACAACTACCGGCTACAGATGGATATCGCGCATCAGGTCGGACTCAGGACGCTTCCGATTATCGGATGGGTAGCCGGCAGATACGCAAGTGACCCGGAGCATTACAAGGGCCTGGACGAGATGATCGATTACCTGAAGAACCATCCATCTACTCTGGCTTATCATATTTGTGACGAGCCCAGTACCAAGGACATTCCGTCGCTGAAGCTCCGCAAAGAGAAGATAGAGTCGCTGGATCCGGATCATCCCGTTTACATCAACCTGAACCCCGACGGCTCTTCCAACTCACTGGGCGAATTGTATTATCGTGATTATATAGAGGCTTATGCCCGCGACTGTGAGTGCAAGTTCATATCGTTCGATATGTATCCTGTTATTCCCGGCTATGATGTTATGGGCGACTGGTACAAGGTCCTTACCTGCGTGTATGAAGTCACCAGGGAGTACGGCATCCCGTTCTGGGCATTCGCGGCTTCCTGCTGGATTGACCTGGAGTCTACCACCGTCAGGGCTCAACCCTCTGTAGAAAACCTCCGCCTGCAGGTTTACACCGACCTGGCCTATGGGGCTCAGGTGATACAGTATTTCACCATTATGCAGTATGGCGGCACCGACTTCGCCCCGTTTATGGCCGACGGCACCTGGAGCAGGGCCTTCGACATCCTCAAGGAGGTCAACCTCGAGATGCAGAACAGAGGGTTTGTGTTTGACGGATGCTCTGTCAAGAAGGTCCGCCACTTCGGGACGCTCCCTTCCTGGAGTGAGAAGTACGACGACAAGGACCTCCCCGAGGCGATAGGGAGCCTGTCGCCGAGCCAGGACGCACTGGTCAGCTTCATAGAAAACCGCGGCAACGAGTACGTCACCGTGGGCAACAAGTCCCTGACCGGAAAGATGACCCTGGATGCTGTCTTCAACAGGATGGTGTATACCATAGATCACGACGGTGTCTTTACGGAGCACCAGCCCGGCGCCGTTTCATTTATCCTTGACGAAGGGGATATGCTGGTTATAAAAGTCAAGTAGCTATGTACAGGAAATTAATCATATTGATGTTTGCGGCCCTGATGACAGTGTGCTGCGATGAAGCGGGGAAACTGCAGGTAGATGAACTGCAGCGGGAGCTGGATGCCCTTAAGGGGGAGACCAGGGATGTCCCTGAGGCCGGAGAGGCCACCCAGCCCGAAGACGTGCCTTACGGTTTCACGTTCGACCGGGCCAGATATGGCGTGGATGCCGGTGGCAGTGTCACAATTGGATATTCCATCCCGGAGGCCGCTTCGATAGAAGTCAGCGTACCCGAAGGGTGGAGCGCCACCCTGGATGCAGCTGCGTCCGAAATTGAAATAACTGCCCCCGACCCGGCATCACCCGTCGAAATGATCGTTACCGCCACTGCCGCGGACGGCCGCAGCACATCGGCGATCCTGCCGGTGATGGTCCGCGACCCCTATACCGACGCCACCCGCACAGATGTGGCTGCTATGGCGTATTTCTGTTTTTACAGGGAAATCGCTACCGACTATCACTTCGGCAAGATGGCCGAATGTGGAATGAATATGCTCACGATAGAGGCGTCGGATAATTGGCTTGACCAGTTGAACCTCGCCCAGAAGTATGGTTTGAAGGGTGTCCTTTTTGTCAACGGCGCTGCAGGGGACTATTACAGGAATCCTTCCGATACCAAATTGACCTCCATAATTGAAGTGGCCAAGAACCATCCCGCGCTGGCCGGCTATCAGATATTTGACGAGCCGTCCACCGAGAAGATCGACCAGATAAAGTTCGAGAAGGACAGGATAGAGGAACTGGACCCGAACCCGACCCATCCGGTATATGTCAATATGCACCCGTCATCTGCCTCAAGGTATTCCCTTGGAGTGGATGATTATTTCGAGTATGTGGAAACCCTGGTAACCGAGTGCGACCTCAAGTTCATCACGTTCGACCAGTATCCTGTTTTCCAAGGTTATGTCGATCCCACGTGGATAAGGTCGCTGGCTGCAGTCCGTGCATCGGCATTGCGTCACAATATACCCTTCTGGGCATTTACGCTCTGCTGCAGGGAACAAAACCGTGAAGACCCCACATTGGAGAACATCCGCCTGCAGTGCAACACCAACCTGCTCTTCGGCGCCCAGGTAAACCAGTTCTTCGTCTACCGCAACACTTCCGGCACCAATCTGGCTCCGCTTCTGATAAAAGACGGTACTGCCACATATACAGAGGCGTATGACGCCTGCAAGGCGTACTGCACCGAGATGCACAACTTCGGTTTCGTCTTCGCCCAAAGCAATATAAAGGCTGTGCGCAACATCAATGTCGTCAACAACTGGCTGGAGCATCTGGGCAGTTCGGACCTTCCTTCCCAGGTCAAATCCCTCGTTACCACGCGTGAGGCGCTGGCCTCGATTATCGAAAACAACGGCAACGAGTATATCGCAGTGGCCAACGGCCTCTGGAATATGTCCCAAACGGTGAGCATAGAACTCAACGATATGGTGTATATGCTTGATCACGACGGCGTCTTCACCGAGCTCGAACCAGGGCAGAAGCACGATATTGAGCTGGAAGGGGGCGATATGGTGGTCTTCAAGGTCAAATAGTCATTCCGCGTGAAAAGGTATCCGATATTGCTTTTGTTACTGTTGCCGGCCGTGCTGGCATCCTGTGTTCCGTCGCAGAAGGTAGCCCGTTATACGCTCAGGGTAGAGCAGGAGTATCCCCACGACACCCTGTCTTACACGCAGGGCCTCTTCTTTGACGGCGGCCGCCTGTTCGAAAGTGCAGGACAATATGGCGAATCGCGTCTGATGGAGGTGGATCCGGCCTCCGGGACCCAGCTGAGACAGGTGGCCCTGGAGAAAGAGTTCTTTGCAGAAGGCAGCTGCGCCATAGAAGACGATATCTTTTTGCTGACCTGGCTGGAAGGCCTCTGCCTGGTATATGACAAGAACACTTTCGAGCGCAAGGGCAAGTTCGTGAACAAGCGGCAGGGGTGGGGGCTTACCACCGACGGCGCCCTGCTCATTATGAGTGACGGCAGTGCCCAGCTCTATTTTGTGAGTCCCAAGACCTTTACCGTGGTGCGCAGCGTCACCGTGCGCCTTGGCGGCAAAAGCGTCAATTACCTGAATGAATTGGAATATATCGACGGCAAGATATGGGCCAACATCTACACTAAGAACGAGATAGTGATAATAAACCCCGATGACGGCAGCGTGGAGGGGGTGAT
>CACYEB010000118.1 GCA_902773305.1 uncultured Bacteroidia bacterium | reverse complement strand
TCGGTGTCCACCCACTGGAAGCTATTGCGGAAGGGGATGAGCTTCTTGTCCGCATCGTAACTCTCCACCAGTATATGGTTGTAAACTACCGTGTCACCCATAACCCAGGCGGTGAGTTTGTACGGGTGGCTGCTGTCCACCGGGATGAGGCCCCTTTGACAGAGACCCTCGGTGTTCCTGGTTACTGACTTGTCCACCAGCGCGTAGGAATACTTGCCCTCCTTGGCGCGGCTGCTGTCGTAGAGGCCGCCGGTCCATTCGGTCCGGGAGAAATTATACCTCACGGGATTGCGGAAGAAGGGGTCGCGCACCTGGATGCGATAGTCCTTGAAGGCCTGCATATAATTGTCAAAAGACTCCTGCTTCTGATCTTCGGTTTTGAGATTCTCATATTTTTCCACCTCCCAGAACCAGAGGCCCATATCGGCGTTGACGCTGGGGCGCTGCGGCAGTGTGATATTACGCACTTTTACGCTTATGGGCGCACTGACCTTCCATCCTCCGTCGGCAGAGAGTATGACACGGCCGGAGTAGTTTTTGGAAGCAAAGCCGGCCGGGGTCTTGAGGGTAATCCAGAAGGAGGTGTTTTCTCCGGCGGGGGCATCCTGCGGCTCCTCATATAGCGGGAGAGGATCGGGCCACAGGCCGGGGAAGCCGAAATCATCACTGTTGTAAAATACATTGACGTATTCGGTTTTGCGGATTACTGCCTTGATGCCGGCAGGCAAACCTTCAACAGCCACCCTGAGATTCTTAAGCTCCTGTTTGGGATTAACCACCACGATAAATGACTCATACTCGTTCTTGGCGGTGGTCAGTTTCACGCCGGTGCCGCGACGCTTGGCCACGGGGGTGTCCTTCATTACCTTGTAGCAACCCTCGGCCCACCATACGGCTGCCTTGGAGTCGTTCTTCACCAGGTACCCGTAGCCCCCCTGGGCCTTCATATACGGGTCACATTTGTCAAGTTTCTCTGCAACGAACTTTTTTTGTGCATTCAGCGGGAGTGCCGCCAGAGCCAGCAGCACCAGAAAAGGTACGATAATCTTTTTCATAGTATCACAAAGATAAGAACGAATTGGGTGCGGAGCAAGAGCTCTCTCTTGAAGGATGCGAGCGAAAAAGTGAGAGGAATGCGCTGGCAGCAAAGTGCCTAATACACAGCGCATTGTGCAAATCAACTCCCCTTCGTGAAGGTGGGGTTGATTGTTGTAGAATGCTGAGTATCAGCAAGATTGCCGCCAGAGGATAAATCCATTTTGGGATTTCTCTGCTTCTTGCTAACTTCACTCATCAAATATTGCTCAAGGAATGAGGGGAAAGGTTTATTTCGGTGCGGGGGCAGTCCAGCATATTTATCAAAAAACTGTAGGCGGGTACTTGATTTTTTATTCGGTGCGCGACTACCTTGTGTTCTATACGATCTTCTCCTGTGCCGCCAGGAGGCACAGTGTCCGGGTATTGGGTCTCTGTCAGATGGCAGACCACATTCACGTACTTGTACAAGTCGATGGCCAGGAAGAAATGTGTCGGTTTGTACATCACTATACGGTCTGGTTTTCACAAGTTTATAATAAGTGGCATCACCTTGACGGACCATTATTCTCAGGTCCGTTCGGCTTTGCAGCGAAGGTAACATCCAAGGATATCCGAAGCGCGATTGCCTATTTGTACAATAATCCGGTGGAGAGGAGGTTATGCAGTCGGCCAGAGCAGTCAAGGTGGAATTATCTCCCTTATGGTCAGTCGCGCAATCCTTTTTCTGAGCCAATCAGGTTGGATCGTGTGAGCCGACCGCTGAGGTATGCCTTGAAAACAATATGCCAGATGAGGTCAAGGAATACCCCCCTTTCTTATACGATGCTCAATAGATTGTTTACAAGGCTGGACAATGTTGAACATCAGCAGTTGGTAGATTACATCATTACTGTTTATAATTGTATTGACCACGCGGGGGCGTCTCATTATTTCGGTGGCTATAAGAATATGGTTATTGCAGTTAATACTGCAAAAGGTGGAGAATACGAAATGAAAGAAGAGTTCACCGGCAATTCGGATATTGTATATAGCAAGATGAGCAAGTATCTGCTTGAAAACAGGCTTATGGGTAATGTCGATGAACTATTGCTTCTGGACGTCGTCAGAAGGGAGGCTCTAAAGAAACGTCTGGTTTGCAATACGGATGCGACTCTCCGTCAGGCAGCCAAGTATCTGCATCTGCCGGCCAATGGTTGAAGACGAGTAATTAATTCTTACATTTGCGTCAGACACAACACTTTAATCATACGATATGAAAGTTAGATTGCCATTGATAGTGCTGGTGGCGGCGATATTGCTGGCTGGGTGCAGGGGTGGTTGGACGGCTGCCGAGCGGGAACTGATAGAATCCCAGCCCGCCGTGATGCGGGTGCTCACTGTGGATGACGAAGGCGATCTGAAAGTCCTCCGGACCAAGTGCCGGGATTTCTCTGCACGGGAACTGGCCGACCCGCTGTATGCGGCGCTCGCATCCAAGCTAATCGCCACGGTGACCTCGCCCCGGCAGGACGGTGTGGGCATCGCCGGGCCGCAGGTCGGGATATCACGCAATGTGATTGCAGTTCAACGATTTGACAAAGAGGGCAATCCGTTCGAAGTGTATTCCAATATCCGTATTACCGCCTTTCGCGGCGAACCTGAGCCGGGCCCTGAAGGCTGTCTCTCAGTTCCCGGTCGCCGTGGCAAAGTGCTCCGATGGCGCGACATCGACATTTGTTATACCTCGCCGGAAACTGGCCAGGAGGTTTCAGAACGCATCGAAGGATTCACGGCCGTAATATTCCAGCACGAGACCGACCATCTGCAAGGGATTCTCTACACCGACAAGCTGGTGCGGGAATAAAAACGCTGGCACCAAAGTGTCTGATAGACTGCGCGTTGTACAAATCAACTCCCCCTCGTAGTGGTGGGGTTGATTGTTGTAAAGTGCTGAATATCTGCGAGATTGCTGCCAGCGTCATTTCTTCCCGTGTTCGGAAAAAGTTAAAGATTGCCCTCATCCGCTTCTGCCGATGGGTCAAGACGGGCGGGTTACTCGAACTCCTCTGCGAAGAAGGAGGCCATTCGGTCGCGGATTTCGTAAAAGACCGGGGTGAAGTTGCCGTCGTGGTCCAGATGCAGGCGATGTTTTGCCATAGGGTAGGGATGGTGCTCGGCACG
>CACYEB010000117.1 GCA_902773305.1 uncultured Bacteroidia bacterium | reverse complement strand
GCGAGACCTGCAACCGCCGTACCTTCCTGGGCAACGCTCCGGGCAGTGCCTACTACGGGAGGGTCATCCCCTGGAGCGTAATTTATCACGAAGGGGCCGATTCCTCTACCAGGCAGGCCGCCTATACCCAGGCCTTCCCCATCTCCTGCAAGGTCAGCAGCGATATCTATCCCGACGATGACAAGGGAGGCAACAAGAGCAACCTCTACCGCGACGACTATCTGATCCGCCTGGCCGAAACATACCTGATAAGGGCCGAAGCCCGGATGCGCGCCGGTGATATGGAGGGCGCCGCGGCCGACATCAATGCCGTTCGCAGTCGCGCCAAGGCAAGTTATATGGTGACCGCGGCAGATATGAACCTGGATCTGATACTGGACGAGCGGGCCCGCGAACTGATTTTCGAAGAGAACCGCTGGAACACCCTTTTGAGGATGGGCGGGACCCTCGCCTCGGAACGCATCCGAGAATACTCCTACTGGGATTATCCCCGCAGCGGCACTATGAAGAACTTTGGACTGTGGCCCATTCCCCAGACGGTTATCGACACCAATAAAGACGTTAAGATAGAGCAAAATGAAGGCTGGAATTAAATCATTGGTACTGGCAGCGCTCATCGCTCTGCCCACAATCGCTTCCTGTAAACCGGAATATACCATACCCGAATCCAAACTGCCCGAACTTCCCGAGGGAGCGGTGCTCTGGCTGGATCTTACGCGTCTGAACTCGGTGAGCCACAGCGACACAACCGCGCTGCACAAAGTGTGGGATTCAGTACACATCGCCGCCACCCTGCAAGGCATCGTGAACCGCGACGGACCTATCATTTATCTTGATTATGTCGAGAACGAGTGGGGCAACGCCGACGAATACTGGTGGGAGATTTACAGCGCACCCGGACAGTGGCTTGCCGGGCGGCAGAGGGTCACCGTCTATGACCCCGTAAAGGCCTGTGACATGCTGCGCGACAAAATAGAGGGCCTGGTGGTTTATGACCCGAAAGTGCCTGCCACCAGTTGCCTGGCCTCTACTGTTGCCGGTGTTGAGAATCTGGTGGCGGTACGCTACGACCCCACCCCCGGAAGTTTCTATACCCGTTTCATGGCCCGGGAATATCCCGTGAAGGTTTGGCTGGTGAACCCCGACGGCACATCCAGGTTCAAATCCAAGACCGACGTCTATAACTGGGCCATCGAGAATTACCTCGCTGCAGGCAAGTGCGATCCCGGGTATGCCGCCTACTACATAGACCAGTTCTGGATGAAGGAACCCGGCTCGGCCGCAAAGAATCATCATCAGCTCAGCAACCACGACTATTTCGTGGGCAAGAAGGCCTTCTTCTTCGATCTCTCGCCGTGGAACGACGAGGCCGCGACCGATGACCCCAGGGGCGTGGTAGGCGGCGACTACGAGACTATGAAAAGAATGCTCCTGGAGTTGTACCGCCAGAACGGAAACGGAGACACTTTCTGCCATATAGGCGGATTCCCGGCCTGGCCGTTCAAGTACACCAACAGCCGCCAGGTCGGCGGACGCCACAAACCCACGGAGACCGAGTGGAAATTTGCCGAGATAATAGGCGAATACAACGCCTTTCACGATGCCGACGCAGCCAACTACGGAGCTCTGGCCAACGCCTCGTTCTGGCAGCATTTCCCCCTGCAGGAGAAATATCCCCAAAAATGGGTAACCCGCGAAGAACTCAAGGCCAAGGGTTACCTGCTGCCCGACGGAAAAGTGGACAGAAGCAAACGCTACGTGTTGCTGTACGTGGGCGACTACGATGCCGCCGCCTGGATTTACCAGACAACTCCCGGAATCTGGGACGACACCCAGAGGGGCAGGGTACCTATGATGTGGAGCGTCTCCCCCATCCTGGCGCGGCGAGCTCCGCAGGCAATGCACTATATGTGGACACACGCCACCGAAAACGACTACTTTGCAGCTGCCGACAACGGCGCCGGCTACCTGAATCCCGGAAGTCTGGAAACCCCGCGCAATATCAGCGGTCTGCCCTCCGGCATGGCCCAGTGGGCTGCCCACTGCAAACCCTGGTACGAAAGATTCGGGCTCACGGTTTCGGGCTTCGTAATAGACGGCAACGCCAAGATGATGACCACCGACGGCTTCCGGGCCTATGCCTCCTTCAGCCCCAACGGGGTGGTGCCGCAAAGGGCACCCGCACTGTGCCAGATGGTGGACAACATGCCGATATTCAGAGGGGGGGCCAGCGCCGGCGCAGAGAGGGCGTCGGATGCTGCCGACATCATCAGGGAGGCATCCAAGACTCACACCGAGTGTCCGTTCTACTGGTTCAGGGCCGTGCTCAAGACCCCATCCTGGTACGTAAACGTATACGACAACCTTGCCAGGAGCAATCCCGAGATTGTATGGACTTCAGGCCCCGAGTTTTTTGAATTAATGAGATGTTATCTTGAAGAGTAATGAAAAGATATCTGTACATATCTGCCATCCTGGCCCTTGTGGCATCAGGCTGCGGGCAGCCCAAATATGACATCCCTTCTAAATTGGTATGGGAAGTGATGCTGGACAATGAGACTTGCAGCGTTCGCGTAGATGAAACCTACCCCTTGAGCGCGAGTTTCGGCCCGGCAGGGGCCTCTTCTGTGCTGGAGTGGAAGTCCCTGGACGAATCCATCGCAACGGTATCGATAGTGGGCACCGTAACCGGCATAAGCGAGGGCGAAACCAAGATTGTCGCCACCTCGGTGGTGAATCAGTATGCCACCGATACCTGCATTGTGACCGTCCTGCCGCGCAGGGTATTTGTCGCCTCCATCTCCATCGCCCTGAATTCTCCTTATGAACTGGAGAAAGGCCAGATGGTCGAACTTGCAAAATACACCACCGTTTACCCGAAAAATACCACTGACAGCGGACTTGCCTGGAGCAGCAGCGATAATTCCGTTGCCGTTGTCTCGGCCGGCGGCATCGTCAGGGCCCTGTCTGCCGGAAGCACGATAATTACCGCAACCGCAGCAGACGGCGGCGGGGCAGCTGCCAGCTTTGTGGTCACAGTACCGGGCCAAGATACCCCTCCCGGCCCCGAAGACCCCGATGATCCGGGCGAGGACCCGCCTGCAGACCCCGACCTGATTTTGTTCCACTCCTGCGACAATCTGGACTACTTCACCCACACCACCGGTGCCAGCGTAGAGAAAAAGGGACGTATGGAGGGAAGCGGCTATGTAGAGCGCACCACCAACTCCGACAACCAGATATTCATAATAAGCCGCGTCAGCAATCCCTTCGATACCAGGATCACTGACTATGAAAAAGGCTATCTGGTCTTCTGGTTCTACATCAACGATGCCGCCGCACTCAAGCGCAACACCGTCGACACCGGCCGCATAGAACTCAGCCAAAGCGGCGGACCCGGCAGACAGTGTTTGTACTGGAGCTCCAAGACCTACCTTGCAGACGTGATGTCGGACGGCTGGAACTACATCCAGCTGAAATTCGCGGATGCCAGGGAGATGACGCCTGACTACCCCTTCAATCCCAAGGGAGCCAACTACCTCCGCATATACTTCGACGGCCCGGCCGGAAGCCAGGAATACACTTATGGAATAGACGGCATCGGGTTCAAACAGACCGACTAGTCTACCCTTGACGGCGGCAGGTTATCAGAGCCCCAGGCCTTATTGGGTTTGGGGCTCATTGTCAGTTCCAAGACCCCGCCGGACATAAGCTCTTCGTGGGTGAACCAGCTGCGGTCCAGCTGCTTGCCGTTTAATTTGGCGCTCTGGATATATTTGTTCTCTGCCGAACAGCCACGCGCCTTCACGGTAAACTTCTTGCCGGAAGGGAGCGTGATGCCGGTTTCTTCAAAGAACGGGCTGCCGATTACATATATGGGCACACCCGGCGTCACTGGGAAAAATCCCATCATAGAGAACACCACGAAGGCGCTCATTCCGCCCCCGTCCTCGTCGCCGGGGATGCCGGAGACCGTGTCGGAGAACAGACAGTCTATGAGCTGATGTATGCGCTTCTGTGTTTTGTAGGGTGCGCCCAGGTAGTTGTATATGTACGGGATGTGGAAACTGGGCTCGTTGCCCATTGCGAACTGCCCGACCATACCGGTGGCATCGGGAAGAATCTTGAAAAAGTCAAACTTGGGCATATCCAGCTGGATACGGAACAAATCGTCCAGATTCTTCTCTGCAGCGGCGCGG
>CACYEB010000116.1 GCA_902773305.1 uncultured Bacteroidia bacterium | reverse complement strand
TTCCAGTGTAAACGCAATCACGAGCGCAGCGGTATTTGCCGCACAAAGGGCAACGATGTTCATTGCCGCAACGAAGTCATTTGTGCTGAGAATAAAATCCGGCGATTCAGTGCCGTCGGAACATAGATGGAAATACTCCTTTCTTGTCGTCATATCAATGCTGCCGCCACAATTCTCCCGCCACCTGACTGATGACAGAATAGCTTTGTACCGTCACAAATTTCAATAATCCCATTAAAAAAACCAAATCCGGCTTTCACAAGCACAAAGAGCAACCGCAGAGACGCTCAGAGCAAAGGCTGCTGTGCTCTAGAGGTCAATATCAATGATTAAAGCATCGCCAACCGAGCCAGGCATACCTCTGACGTGAGTCGCCGTGCTTGTGACTGCCGGAAATGATAAAGAATATTATCTTTGCAGTATGGCAGACAATTACCTTGAGAGACGGCAGCGGGAGCTGCAGGAAAGACGTCCGACAGTGAAACGCAGCGCCCCTTCTCTGGACTCGCTGCTCAAGAAAAACCGCAGTTACAGGGGTTTTGACCAGCGGCACGAAGTCACCGGGGATGAATTGCGGCAAATCGTGGCCGCCACCACACTTGTAGCCAGCGGGATGAACCGGCAGAGACTCCGCTACAGGCTGGTGACCAAACCCGATGCCGCGAAAGTGCTCCCACACATCACCCTGGGAGCCGCCCTGCCTGAGGAGCATCTTCCCCACCCTGGCAGCGAACCGCAGGCATTCATTGTGGTGTGCGCCACCGAGAAGGAGAACAAGGTGATAGATATCGACCTGGGGATAGCGGCGCAGACCATGCTGCTCAAGGCAACCGAAATGGGACTGGGGGGCATCTTCATCCTCAACTTCCGCAAAGAGGCAGTCTGCGAGGCATTGAGCCTGCCCTCGGAGCCCATAGCCATAATTGCGATAGGCAAGCCTGCCGAAAAGATATTCCTGATTCCGACGGATGCCTTCAGTGACCTCAACTACTACCGCAAGGACGGCATCCACTATGTGCCCAAACTGAGGGCAGAGGATTTGATTATTTGACTTTCAGGACCATCATCCCGCCCATAGGGATCTCAAGGCACCTCTCTCCGGGCTCCAACAGGATGAAATCCGCTTCGCTGTCAATGCAATAAACCGGTTCGTTGAGGATTACTCTCACTTGCTGCGCAATGTTCCAGTAATTGTTGACAATGGCCAGATAACTGTTGCCATTATTCTCCAAAAAAGAAACCGTGACTGAAAAGTCCGTAGAGATATCCTCTATCTCTTCCGGCATATCCAGTTTGGATAGTTCCATTTCATATGACACTTGCTCTCCCGCCTGACGGACTTTAGTGACATTGGAACCTTTGAAAACGAAGGCTCGCTTCTGCATTTCAAGGTTGGCATCCTTGAGATAGTCGTATGCCTGGGTCCAGGTACCGTCGCGCATAATGGGGGCAAAGTCGGTGCCGCCATAGTCCTGAATGGTGAAATACTGTACCAGCTGGGAGCCGAAGGCAAGGCTTGTATACAGTTGGAGAAGTATGTTCATTTTATTCGGCTTCTCCCTTGTCTGCTTTGGTAACTCCTTGTTTATCCAACAGCTGGCGGCAAAGGTCCACAGGGGTACACCGTGGCGCTTTGCAGCGTCAGCCATTATCTCCAGGCACTTGTGCCAGTTGCTCTGGATACGGCCGGGATAGATGGGATAAATGTCAAAAGAGAGCTGCTTCAGATTCAGATAGTCAGCCAGCGTGTTGACATACTCGTAATAAGTATTAACCCCCATCCAGGTCGATGAGGCCTCCGGGCCGAAGTTGACATATACGGGATGTGTAGGGTCCAGCTCTTCGATTTTTTCCTTCACCATCTTTAGCATAGGCGCAACTTGGACTCCGGGCTCGTCGTACATATGGTAGGCAATTACCTCTGGACGGGTCTTGAGCCAGTTTACCGCCTCGGCCAGGCTTTGGTCCGTATCCGGATGGTCGTAATAGTGATGTGTCCTGTCAATAAGCACGGGGAGAACCTGAAGACCGGCCTCTCCGGCACAGATAATCTGCGCCCGCCAATCCTCTTCGTCGATTTCTACAGTGACAATATTGATTCCGGCGTCGGCGAGTTTCTGGAAGTTCTCGAGGGTTGCGTTCCAGGGTTTGAAGGAATAATATCCAAGAGCGTCAATTCTGGGACGGGTGGCGTCAGAATACGGGTCGCGGACCATAACCGGCAGTATCTTTGCCGTAGAGCGCCCGTCTGCCGTGCTGGCAGTGACCACTATCTCGCTTGGAGAAGCGGGATCGGGAGCGGTCACCACAATCTCTCCTTCGGTATCACCGGTTACCTTTTGAACGGCCGTCCAGCCGTCTTTGGTGGTGATTTCTATGGATGATGCCGCCGGCAGGGAATACTTTATACTGACAGACTGGCCGGCATCAACCCCATAGCAGGCGGCATCGAAAGTAAAGGCATAGTCCTCTTCTTCAGGAGGTACTATTTCAGGCGAACCCGGTACCGCAGGCTCCTTACCCTGCAGTTCGGCGAGTTCCTGCTCCAGCTGCGCCAGATGCTCCCTGTCCTCTTTGTTGCAGGAAACAGCGAGCAAAACCACCACTAAAGAACAAACCAGTCTTTTCATTTTACCTCCACTTTATTACAAGCATATCACCCCCGTCAACAGTAAAACTGTGGCTGCCGGGGTTTACTGAATAAGTCTTGCCTGAACGGTCGATCATTGCAACCTCCTGTCGGAAATCGGCAGAAACAGTCACCGTTTCTCTCCATTCGGTATTTACCACAACTATATATCGGGCATCGCCGTTTTCGATGAATGACACCAGGGCGGTGCGGTCCGAATCCAGGGAGGCGACGGCCTCCGGAAGATCGGCTTCAATCAGCGGCAGGCAGGCGAACGGAGTCAGATGGGT
>CACYEB010000115.1 GCA_902773305.1 uncultured Bacteroidia bacterium | reverse complement strand
CGTGCGTTTCCAGTTCCGCAGGCGGTTGACTTCCTCGGCAGCAGTCTTGGCCCGGATGCCGATCAGGTGGTCGCTGTTCAGGCAGTTGTCCATATCGACGCGGTTGCAGTCGAGATGGAGGTGAGGGGTTCCGGACACCCGGTGTCCCACCGGTATTACGGTCACATCCACCAAAGCTGGAATGATGAGATATACGGAGTACTGTTCTCGATGCCGGACATGACCTCCCATTTGTCGGCCACAAGATGGCTGCAGAGGCCTCCCGGATCATCGAGTGGCCACAAATCCGCCCTATTTCCCTCGTTCCTGGCCACAAGATGACTGAAACAGCACCCAGAGTCATCTTGTGGTAAGGCAACCTTAAAAGAAGGATTTGGTATTTCAGCAGATAATACGTATCTTTAAGGTATGCGTCTTGTCCACATAGCCAATCGTAACGCCTTCCTGGTCCTCAGGAGAGTGCCTGATGCCCAATAAGTTAAATACATTCCACCGCGCCAGGGGTTTCTTCCGGCACGGCGGATTTTGAATACAAAATATCTTTAAACCATCACAAGATGTTGCAGATCAAAAACAAATTACCAGTGCTGGCAGCCTCCCTGCTTCTTTTCCTGACAGCGGGTGGTCTCCGTGCGCAGGAGCCTTACCGTGACGCCCGCACCGGCACTGTAGGCCTCCGGCTTGAAGGTGGCACGTCATGGTCGTTCGGTTCTTCTTTCGAGAACGTCGGCGCCAATGAGGTCAACCTTATCCAGCCCTATGCAAGGGCAGGGTTGTTCGTAAACATCCGGCCATGGGTCCGCGTAGGAGCAGACTACAGCTACACCCGGATGATCCGCGAACAGCTGTTCTCTTCTCTCCCGGCCCTTTCAGGCGATGGGATTCTCGCAGGAAGCGCAGAAGGCTCCATATACCGCGATTTCAAGACCCATTTCCACGGTGCATCGCTCACCGGGGAATTCAATCTGATGGAGATTGGTAAAAACAAAGGGGCCGGTCGTTTCGGAATGTGGCTCGGCACTGGGCTCGGTTGCCTTTTCTCACAGGGCAACACCTGGGACATCTTTGTATCGAACGTGCTAAATGCCGACAAGCAGGTTGTCCGTTTTGGCGGTCACAACGAGCCTCACCGTTACAATGCCCTTTTCATTCCGGTAACCTTGTCGCTGGAATATGCCTTCCTTCCGCAGGTTGCCCTGAGCGTCGGCGGAGGCTACCGTTTCCTCCCTATGAAACAGGACCTCGCACCCAAGAGCCAGGCATACGCCAAGGTGGGTCTCGTCTTTAACCTGACGGGCAAGCGCTACCGTGCGAAACAGGCGAGGCCGGTGGCTGATCCTGGCTACGCGGCTCCGGTCCACGACACTGTCTATGTGGAGAAGATCGTTGAGAAGCCGGTCGAGAAACTGGTCGAAGTACCCGCCCGGATCGAAGTCACCAATGATATGCTGCCGTTCGTGACCTTCGTGCGCGGTTCATCGATACTTGACGAAAGCGTCAATGCATCGGCTCTTTCTACTCTAGTGTCAGTCCTTAAGGCCAATCCTTCAGTGCGGTTCGACATCGTCGGGTGGACAGACCATACAGGTAATGACAGCATTAATATGCCGCTCTCGCAAAGCCGTGCGGAGACGCTTCGTGACTATCTCGTAGGGCAAGGCATCGACAGCTCCAGGATTGGAAATGTCGAAGGCCGCGGCAAATCCCTTCTCACCGGCGAAGAAGCCTTCGGTGCCACTGCGCGCAAGGCTCAGGCCGTTATCGTTAAATAAAAGGTTTTATCATGAAACAGTTCAAGTTAAGATTTATCCCGTGCGGCCTGCTATGCGCATTATTGTGGCTCGGCTTGGCTGCTCCGTTGGCCTTCACTTCCTGCGAGAACGGACATCCGGAACTCAACGTTACTCTCACCTCTGACTATAGCACCATTATCGATGCAATCAAGAAAGTCAACACGACCCTTTCGGACAAGCTTGCCCTGATAGAGGTCGCCATCAAGAACGGCAATGTCGCGAGCGGTGAGGCAAATGACCTGATCAAGCAGGCGCTCGAGACGATGAACGGCACCCTTGAGGAGAAACTGGCGGCGATTGAAGAGGCGGTCAGCAGCCAGACTACGAGCCTTGAGAGCAAACTCGGCCTTATCGAAACGGCTCTGAAGACCGGTTTCACGGACCAGAAGACTGCCCTCGGTGAGATCAAGACAGCCCTGGAGTCGATCAAGGGGAGCGTGGACGGCCTGGACGGCGCCATTGACGGCGTAGTGACAGCAATCGACAAGGTCACCACGGCG
>CACYEB010000114.1 GCA_902773305.1 uncultured Bacteroidia bacterium | reverse complement strand
GACCACGGCATCAATTCGTATAACATCGATTTCAGGGTGGCCTCGGCAAACCCTGTGGAGAACAGCGTATTCTATACATTCGACTTCAACTATACCTCGGCTGCCAAGATGATGAGCGGTACGGCGATGCAGGACACATTGTTCAGCAATTCCAGGATGTACATCAAAGGTACCCTGGGATCGTCGTTCGACAAGCACAGGGTGTATGTGAATATGGTCTATCAGACAGATATCGTGGGCCGCGGCATCGGCAAGGCAGATGTCGGTGTCCTGGAATTCATGCCGGTATATGAATATGCCCGGTGGCCGTTCAAGGCCAGGGTGGGTGCCCGTTTCGGCAACACCTACATAGGTACGGATGCCAAAACCACCATCCATCCCGAGGCTGACCTCAAGGTGGAGATCCTCAGGAACACAATCTGGCTCAGAGGCGTGGTGACCGGCGGAAACCGGCTCAATTCGATGGTTGACTATGTGCACGAGGCTCCCTGGCTCTGCAACGGTGTAGATGGAGTTGAAGATATGGAGAAAATATCCAAAGCCATTGCAAAGCACAACCTGGAGGCCAAACTGTCGCTGGAGAGCATTGTCGCCGGGCGTTTCGCCCTCTCGCCGTATGTCGGTTACTGCAGCTATTCAAACAGGATGCAGTTCCGCACCGTGTTTACCGACGCTATGCTCCCGATGCTGGTTCCCGAGTACAGCGACTATGCGGTGACCCAGTTCGGTCTGGAGACTTCTTGGAAGTCCAGGAATCTGACGATAACCGGCAACCTGCTGCACAACAACGCCTTCACCTCCAATGGCGATCCTGTGTATATGGTGGCCGACTGGATGTTTGACGGATCGCTGGAATTCAATTTCAAGCGCCGCCTGTTCCTCAACGCCGCATACACCTATCAGAGCCCCCGCCTTTCGTGGGGCGGCGAGATTCCGCCCTACAGCGACCTTTCGGTGGTGCTGACTGGTGTCATAAACCGGCATTTCTCCGTTTACGTGAAGGGTGGAAACCTGCTTAATAACAAGAATTACAGGTACTTTGCCATCCCCGAGCTGCCCCTGAACGCGGGCGGCGGAATCCGCGTCATATTTTAGCTTTCCAAGAGGGTAAAATAGCAAGTTTTTCGAAGGTTTTTTCGCTGTTTTTTCGTATCTTCGCAAGGATATATTTGAAGATATGACAGCACAAGAAGAAGCACTGAAAAATCAAGAGATTGAGAATTATTCCGCCGACAGTATCCAGGTCCTTGAAGGGCTCGAAGCTGTCCGCAAAAGACCGTCGATGTACATTGGCGATGTCTCTGCACGCGGATTCCACCATTTGGTTTATGAGGTTGTAGACAACTCTATAGACGAGGCCCTTGGAGGGTTTTGCACCGACATCGAAGTTTCTATCCTTGAGGGTAACTCCATACGCGTAAAAGACAACGGCCGCGGAATCCCCGTAGGTATGCACGAAAAGGAGCAGCGTTCCGCCCTGGAGGTGGTGCTCACCGTGCTGCACGCAGGCGGAAAGTTCAACAAGGGCAGCTATAAGGTTTCAGGCGGTCTGCACGGCGTGGGTGTGAGTTGCGTGAACGCCCTTTCCGACCATCTCAAGGCCGAAATCCACCGTGAAGGGAAGATCTTTGTCCAGGAGTATTCCAAGGGAAAACCCCTCTACGATGTAAAAGAGGTGGGTGAGGCGTCCGATACCGGCACCATCATCACTTTCCATCCCGATCCCGAGATATTCAGCGTGAGCGTATATGACTACAACACCATCGCCGACCGTCTCCGCGAGCTCTCTTACCTTAACAAGAGGGTGCGCCTGACCTTGCGTGACGAGCGACCCCAGTTCGACGAGAACGGCGAGCCGGCAAAAGAGCAGCGCAGCGACGTCTTCTACTCAGAAAACGGCCTGCTGGAGTTCATAGACTATCTGGACAGCACCCGTGAGAAACTCTGCGAGAGCGCCATCCATCTGGAGACCGACAAGGTCATCCCCATCGAGGTGGCTATGCAGTACAATACCGGTTTTTCTGAGAACGTCCACTCTTATGTGAACAACATCAACACCATAGAAGGCGGTACGCACCTGACGGGTTTCCGCCGCGGCCTGACTACCACCCTGAAGAATTATGCCGACAAGAACGGTTTTCTGGACAAACTCAAATTCGACCTCGACCCCAGCGACTTCCGCGAGGGTCTGACGGCAGTGATTTCCGTCAAGGTGGCCGAGCCCCAGTTCGAAGGCCAGACCAAGACCAAGCTGGGCAACAGCGAGGTGATGGGTCTGGTTTCCACTGCCGTAACGCAGGCGCTGGAGGCTTATCTGGAAGAGAACCCCAAGGATGCCCGCCAGATTGTAGAAAAGGTGATCCTTGCCGCCACCGCCCGCCACGCCGCCCGCAAGGCGCGCGAGTTGGTCCAGCGCAAAACCGTTATGTCAGGCGCCGGTCTGCCGGGCAAGCTTGCCGACTGCACCAGCCGCGACCCTGAGCAGTGTGAGATATTCCTGGTTGAGGGAGACTCTGCGGGCGGTACCGCAAAGGTAGGCCGCGACCGTATGTTCCAGGCTATCCTGCCGCTGAGGGGAAAAATCCTCAATGTAGAGAAGGCGATGGAGCACCGTGCATTCGAGAGCGAAGAAATCCGCAACATCTATACGGCACTGGGTGTGTCGGTGGGTACTCCCGAGGATCCCAAAGCCCTTAACATCAGCAAGCTGCGCTACCATAAGATAGTGCTTATGACCGATGCCGATGTGGACGGCCGCCATATCAACACCCTTATCCTGACATTCTTCTTCCGCTATATGCCCGATTTGATTTACAACGGCTATGTATATCTGGCAACGCCGCCGCTCTATCAGGTGCGCAAGGGCAAGGAGCAGGTTTACTGCTGGAGCGACGAAGAGCGCAGTGCAGCAGTGGAGCGTATGTCGGGCGGCAGGGGAGAATCCGGAGTCAAGGTCCAGCGATACAAAGGTCTGGGTGAGATGAGCGCCGACCAGCTCTGGGAGACCACTATGGACCCTGCAAACCGCAAGATGAAGAAGGTACACGTAGAGAACGCCGCCGAGGCTGACCGCATCTTCTCTATGTTGATGGGCGACGATGTACCGCCTCGCCGCGAATTCATAGAGCAGAACGCAAAATATGCCAACATCGACGCCTGACGGGGCGTCGGCGGGGGCTTCAGACTATATCTGAACCGTCCAGGTTCTGGAATCCTTCGCCGAGTATCTCGGCCGAGTCCAGGACGTTTACGAAAGCTGCAGGGTCTATGCCCGCCACCTTTTCGCGCAGGATCATCATCTCCCTGCGCCCTACGACAACATAAATGATGTCGCGTCCCTCGCCGGAGTAGAGTCCCTTGGCGGGGATCAGGGTCGCGCCGCGGCTCATCTCGTTGATAATAAAGTCCTTGATGGGCTCGCTCCTGGAGGTGATAATCATCATTGTCTTGGCGCGTTTGGGACCTTCCAGGATAAGGTCGATGACCCTGCTGCACACAAAGATTATAACCCAGGAGTACATCGGCAGTTTCCAGTCTCCGAAGGCGATGACAGAACTCAGGGTAATGAGTCCGTCCACGATTATGTTGCAGACACCCATCGAGAGGCGGGTATACTTGCGCATGATCATGGATATGATATCACTGCCGCCGGTGGTGGCGTGCGAGCGGTAAACCAGGCCCAGGCCTACGCCGTAAACAATACCGCCGAAAATAGAGGCGATGATCTGGTGCTGGTACAGCGCTATCTCGGTAACTTCAGGCTCTATGAGCGAAGCGTAACCGTATATCCGGTGCATCAACTGCATAAAAAGCGGCAGCAGTACCGTACTCAGGATGGTCTTGAGGCCGAACCGGTTGCCCAGCACGATGAACCCGATTACCAGCAGCGGGATATCCATACATAATGCGGCAAACTCAGTTTCGACACCCCAAAGGTGGTGGAATACCATACCCAGACCATAGGTACCGCCAGGGGCGAATCCATAGGGCTCCACCAGCATCACGGCACCGGCTGCGTAGATAAAGTTGCCAAGTACGAGCATCGCGTACTCGCCGATATTTCTCCTTACATTCTCCTTCATAAGAAAAAAAGAGCTGACCAATACCATTTGTCAGCTCAGATGTTGTTGAGGTACCAAGCAGAATCGAACTGCTGTCCCAGGTTTTGCAGACCTGTGCCTAACCACTCGGCCATGGTACCGGAACGGGAGCGCTAATGTAAGGCATTTTTCTTTAATTACCAAGAATTATTTACCTTTACACACGATATGAAGAGATTCCGGATACCCCTTTTGTTCCTGGCAGTTGCGGCCGTGATGTTCCTGCTTTTCACAGACCGCAACAACTTCCGCTACCGCTATCAGGTCGGAAGTCCCTGGAATTATGAAACGCTCACTGCAACCTTTGACTTCCCTGTACTTAAGTCCGAGGATCAACTGCAGATGGAGAGGGAGCAGAAGTCAGAGCAGCTGACCGACTGCTACCGCTACGACGGCAGCGTGATAGAACGGGTTCTGGCCGCTTTCTCATCTTTCGGTCCGGACCTGTTGCAGGCCGATGTAGAGAATTCTCTCAGGCGGATTTACGTCTCGGGCGTAGTGTCTTCGTTCAACAGCGATGCGAAGATGATCAGTGTCCGTCGCGGCAAACGGATAGAACAGTGTCCCGCCAGCGACGTCTATACCACAGCCGATGCCTGCGCCAGGTTTCTTGAAGATATCCGTGCCACCGCTGCAGAAGTAAATGTGGATTCGCTTGTGGCGAAAAGCAACCTGTCCGAGGCCATCGTGCCGAATATGTATTACGACCCCCAGATGACGGCATCGCTGGCGCGTCAGGCGCTCGACTATATCTCGCCCACATCCGGTATGGTATATTCCGGGCAGACCGTCATCTCCCGTGGCGAAATAGTCACCAACGAGAAGGCCCGTCTGCTGGACTCATATAAAAACGAATTCATCTCGGCGTACGGGGGCAACACGCAGTCCGACACAATGATAGTCCTAAGCCACCTGATGGTGGTGCTGCTGCTTCTGGCAATATACGGACTGATGATTTACACCACGGGACGTCCGCCTGTAAGCGACTGGCGCCGAATCGCATTCCTGCTGCTGCTCTACACGCTGGTCTATATAGGCGTGGCCGCATTTCCCGCCTCCAACGAGTCTATCCTTTACCTGATACCGTTCCCGCTGTTTATCCTCTATGCCCAGGAATTCTTCAAGAACCGTATATGCCTGCCGCTTTACCTGGCCGCACTGCTGCCGCTGCTAGCACTTCGCGACAACGGAGTGGAACTCTATCTGATGAACGTCCTTGCCGGAGCGGTGCTGCTTCAGAGCTACAGGTACTTCAACCGCGGATTCCGCCAGTTTGCCAATTCGGTATTTATCTTCGCGGCGCTGATGTTCGTCTATGCTGCTTTCAGGTTCCTTACCGGCACCGCTTTCGAGCAGAAGGCAGTGGTGTATCTGGGGCTTAACTCGCTGCTTTCGATACTTGGTTTCCCGTTTGTATTTGTGTTTGAGAGGTTGTTCTCCCTGGTTTCACAGATGCGTCTCTGGGATCTTTCAGATACCAACAACGCCCTGCTCCAGGAACTTTCGCGCAAGGCTCCCGGCTCGTTCCAGCACTCCCTGTCGGTGGCTAACCTGGCAGAGGCGGCTAGCCGTGCGATTGGCGGTGACACCCGTCTGGTAAGGGTGGGGGCTCTTTATCACGACATCGGCAAGATAGAAAACCCCCTCTGCTTCATAGAAAACCAGACTGCCGGTGACAATTATCACAAGGGCCTTTCGCCGGAACAGAGCGCCGGGTACATCATCAAGCACGTAGAAGACGGGGTGGCCCTTGCCCGCCGTAACAACCTGCCCGAGCAGGTGGCCGATATGATAGCCAGCCACCACGGCACCACCAAGACCGCATATTTCTACAATAAATATTGCCAGGAGGGCGGAGACAGGTCTAATGTGGAACCCTTTACATACAAGGGGAAACTGCCCGTGACCAAAGAGGAGGTAGTGCTGATGTTTGCCGACAGCGTAGAGGCCGCCTCACGCTCGCTCCAGGACTATTCGCAACAGAGCATCACCGATATGGTCAACCGGATCGTCGACGGTAAGATTACGGAGGGGCAGATAGCCAAGGGCGATATCACACTTGGAGAAATAGATACCATCAAGCAGGTGTTCGTAACCAACCTGCAGCAGGTATATCACGGCAGGATAGCCTATCCTAAGCCCGGTCAGAAGAGTTAGCCTTTTCCTTTACGGCAGCGGTCACGGTTTCTATGACCACTATCAGCAGGCAGCCGGCAACGGCCCATATTATTGCACCCACGAGGGCGCTGTCGCCTGCATATTGCCCCGGAAGAACCGGACGGTCCACACCGCTTTCCAGCGCTGTTTTCCACGGCCACACTTTCACCAGAGAACCCAGCATCAAGCCGGCGAGGAACATCATCGTGCCGTTGTAGGCCTTTTTCAGCAGCCATGAGAAGGCGTGTGAGAATGCCAGGATGCCCAGAATAGCACCCACGGCAAACACTGCCAGCACAGGGATGTCAAGATTGCCCACAGCATCCATCATAAAGGCATATTTGCCCAGCAGCACCAGTACGAAACTGCCGGAGATGCCGGGCAATATCATTGTACACATTGCTATTGCGCCGCATAGGAATATAAACGGCAGACTGTCACTGGTATGGCTGGGAGAAACCAGGCACAGCGCTACGCCGCAGAAAGCTCCCACCAGCAGGGATAGCCAGGAGACGGGCTTTAGGTTGTTGAGCCCTTTGATCATATATACGGTGGAGACCAGCACCAGACCAAAGAAGAAAGCCCAGGTCTGGATGGGGTAGTGCTCCAGCAGGAAAGACATCAGTTTGGCCAGGGAGAATATGCTCACCACTATGCCGACGGCAACTGCCAGCAGGAAGTTGCCGTTGATCCCTTGCCAGAAATCTTTCAGTTTGCCGCGGAACAACAGTCCCAGGTTCTTGCCGTTGATGCTCTTTATGGATTCTATCAGCTCCTGATAGATGCCGGTAAGCAGGGCGATGGTGCCGCCGCTCACACCCGGAACGACATTGGCCGCACCCATCAGAGCGCCCTTTACGGCCACCATTATGTATGATGTGAATTTGCTCATAATAAAAAATGTAGAGACCGGTTTGTCAGCCGGTCTCTACAAATATCAGGGTTAACGATTGTTATTTGTCATTCTTGATAGCTGCCTGAGCCGCTGCAAGACGGGCGATAGGTACGCGGAAAGGAGAGCAGGATACGTAGTTCATTCCGATCTTGTGGCAGAATTCCACAGATGCGGGATCACCGCCGTGCTCACCGCAGATACCCACCTTGAGGTTCTCGCGGGTGCTACGGCCGCCCTTCACGCCAACCTCGATGAGCTTGCCGACAGACTCGGTGTCGATGCTCTGGAACGGGTCGAAGGGGAGGATCTTGTTGTCCAGGTAGTCCTTCATG
>CACYEB010000113.1 GCA_902773305.1 uncultured Bacteroidia bacterium | reverse complement strand
TTCTTCTTATGTCTGTTCTTGCGCAAACGTTTTTTACGTTTGTGCGTAGACATTTTATGTCTCTTTCTCTTTTTACCGCTAGGCATAACTATAATGTTTTAGTGATTATTTCAGATTCTTGACTTGCTCGACAAATGTCTTTGCGGGCTTGAAAGAGGGAATCTTGTGTGCAGGGATGGTGATGGTAACATTCTTGGAGATATTGCGGGCTGCCTTTTCTGCACGCTGCTTTACGATAAAGCTGCCAAAACCACGGAGATAAACATTGTTACCCTTGCTCAGAGATGCCTTGACACTCTCCATAAAAGATTCAACTACGTCCAATACAACAACTTTCTCAAGTCCTGTTGATTTAGCGATTTCGCTTACAATGTCTGCTTTAGTCATAATTCTATTGTATTATATATTTCTGATAGACAACATATTCGCGCACCGGCGAACCGAAACGGACTGCAAAAATAGGCTTATTTTTTTATTTATCAAACAGATATCGCATTTTTTTTATTTTTTCACTTTGGCACAATGATTGACCTATATACCTACCGGCAAATTTTTCTGCCAAATTGACATACCAGTAAACCCAATATACTATAGATGAAAGACGATTTTTACCTGTCCGCAGAAGAAGTGGGGATGAATATAATACCCGTGATGAATATAGACCCGGGATATAAACTGCAAGACGAACAGTTACCTGGCGTACTGCCACTGTTGCCGTTGCGCAATGCCGTGCTGTTTCCCGACACGGTAATTCCGATTCCCGTACGCAGAGAGAAATCGATACAGTTGCTCAACGAAGCATACAAGTCCAACAAGCTCCTTGGGGCAGTAACCCAAAAAGACCCCAAGACAGAAGACCCGGCCAGGGACGACCTGTTCCAGACGGGCACCCTGGGCCGGATTATCAAGATTATAGACTTGCCCAATATGCCGGTGACAGCCATAATCCAGGGAGTGCGCCGCTTCAACATAAAGTCGGTTGACATCACCTCTCCCTATCTTATGGCAACGGTCGACTATCTCGCAGAGGACCATTCCTCCGCCACCGATCCCGATATGAACACGCTGGCAGACGGCATAAAGAGCGCCGCCCTGCGCATCATCAAGCTCACGCACAATGTGTCACAGGAGGCCGGATATGCCATCAGGGACATTGAGGACAATGCTTTTCTGGTAAATTTCGTGGCTACCACCATAGATGTGGAGAACCCGCTGGAGAAGGTTCCCCTGCTTGAAGAAGGCAACATCAAGCGGCGCGCCACACTGCTGCTGGCCCTGCTCGACAAGCAGATAGAAATCCTGAAAATCAGGGAGGACATCCAGAAGAAGGTAAAGGTGGAGATGGATCAGCAGCAGCGGGAATACTACCTCAACAACCAGCTCAAGACCATCCAGGAAGAATTGGGCATGACCGGTGCGGGAGAAGACGTGGACGCCCTTCGCAAGGCGGCAGAGGGCAAGAACTGGCCTGACTATGTGGCAGAGGCGTTTGAAAAGGAACTCCACAAGATGGAGAAGACCAATCCCAGCTCTCCCGACTACAACGTGATTTATTCGTACCTGCAGTTTGTGGTGGATCTCCCCTGGAGCGAAACCACCGAAGACAACCTTGACCTGAAACACGCGCAGCAGGTGCTGGACAACGACCATTACGGACTGGAAAAAGTCAAGGAGAGAATCATAGAGTATCTGGCGGTGCTCAAGCTCAAGGGTGATATGAAATCGCCCATACTTTGCCTGTACGGCCCTCCGGGCGTTGGCAAGACTTCCCTGGGCAAATCCATCGCCAAGGCACTCGGACGCAAATACGGCCGCATATCTCTCGGCGGCCTTCACGACGAGTCGGAGATCCGCGGACACCGCCGCACCTACATCGGTGCTATGGCGGGACGCATTGTCCAGACCATAAAGAAAGCCGGCACTGTGAATCCGGTGATTGTCCTCGACGAGGTGGACAAGGTGTTCAACGACTTCCACGGCGACCCCGCCAGCGCCCTGCTGGAGGTGCTCGACCCGGAGCAGAATACAGCATTCCACGACAATTACCTCGATTTGGACTACGACCTGAGCAAGGTCCTGTTCATCACCACCGCCAACAACATCGAGAGCATCCACCCCGCCCTGAGGGACCGTATGGAGATGATAAACGTATCGGGTTATCTGGCAGAGGAGAAGGTTTCCATTGCCAAGGATTACCTGCTGCCCAAACAACTCGGGCTGCACGGGCTTACCCCCGCCGACCTCAAACTGAGCAAAGCGGCAATAGAGGAGATAATAAACAACTATACCCGCGAGTCTGGCGTACGCGGTCTGGACAAGCAGATTGCCAAGATCTGCCGTATCACTGCAAAGAAGATCGCCCTGGAACAGGAACACGAAATCACTCTCAAGCCACAGCACGTGCGCGAATATCTGGGCCTGGCCACAAACCACCACGATATGCAGAAGGGAAACGAGATGCCTGGCGTGGTAACCGGACTTGCCTGGACCGAGATGGGTGGCGAAATCCTGTTCATCGAATGCAGCGTAAGCGACGGCCAGGGACATCTCTCCACCACCGGCAACCTGGGCGACGTGATGAAAGAGTCCGCTACGATCGCCTACCAGTGGCTCAAGGCCAATCCCGACAAGATCGGCGTCGATCCCAAGGTGTTCAAGGAGAAGGATTTCCACATACACGTTCCGGAAGGTGCAATACCCAAGGACGGCCCTTCCGCCGGCATCACTATGGTAACCGCCATTGCCTCTGCACTCAAGAACCAGAGCATTAAGAAGGGCGTGGCGATGACAGGAGAGACGACCCTGCGCGGCAAGGTCCTCCCGGTGGGCGGCATCAAGGAAAAAATCCTCGCAGCCAAGCGGGCTGGAATCCACACCATCGTGATCTCCAGTGAAAACCGCCGCGATATCGAGGATATCAAGGATATCTACATCAAAGGTCTCACGTTCCACTATGTTGACAGAGTCGATGAAGTTCTTAAATTTGTATTTGAATAGAACTTTATCCTCAGACGATGGACGTCATCATTGAACCTTCCTGGAAGGAAGTACTTGGAAGCGAGTTTGACAAACCATACTTTGCAGGACTCGCTGCCGAGTTGCATAGGGAGAAGGCCCGGGGAATAACGATTTATCCTCCAGGCAAGTTGATTTTCAATGCGTTCGCCCTGACTCCCTTCGACCAGGTGCGGGTGGTCATCCTGGGCCAGGATCCCTACCATAACCCCGGCCAGGCAGAAGGGCTCTCGTTTTCCGTGCCGCAGGGCGTGCCGCTGCCGCCGTCATTGAAAAACATATACAAGGAGATAGAAGACGATCTGGGGCTGGACCTCAGCGGCAAGGACGGGTCGCTGCGCGGCTGGGCCGCTCAGGGAGTATTCCTGCTGAACGCCATCCTCACCGTGCGGGCCTCGGCAGCCGCCTCTCACAGCCGCCTCGGCTGGCAAACCTTTACCGACGCCGTGATCAAGACGATAAGCGACCGCCGGCGGGGCGTCGTATTTCTCCTCTGGGGCAATTTTGCCCGCAGCAAGAAGGCTCTGATAGACACTTCCCGGCATTATGTTCTGGAGGCCGCACACCCCTCTCCCCTGGCCGGCGGGGCTTTTTTCGGCTGCCGACACTTTTCCAAGACAAATCAAATCCTAATCAATAACGGCTCCACGCCGATAGACTGGAGCAAATAGACATTATGAAAGTTGCTGTATTTCCCGGATCGTTCGATCCTTTCACCCTCGGGCACCTGGAAGTGCTTAAATCTGCACTCAGGATTTTTGACAAGGTAATCGTAGCCGTCGGCAAAAACTCCTCCAAGGGAGGCGGATTCTTCCCTACGGACGTCAAGGTTCAGATTGCCCGTGACGCCGTGGCGGGCCTGCCCAATGTAGAGGTCTGCTCTTTCAGCGGCCTGACCGTAGATTTCTGCATAGAGAAGGGGGCGAAGTTCATCATCCGCGGTATGCGCACCACCACCGATTTCGAGCTCGAGCGGGCCATTTCCCAAGCCAACAAGCGGATGCGCCCGTCCATTCTCACCGTATTCATCCCCTCAAGCCACGAATATTCATTCATATCATCTACAGTCGTGCGAGACGTGCTGGTCAATGGCGGCAAAGCCACCGACTTCATTCCAAAGAACGTGGATATCAGCAAATATCTCGAGATGATACAATAGTGCGGCGGCTCGCCTTCATAATAACTCTGCTGCTGTTGTGCCGGGTTAATGCCGTGGCGCAGCAAGAGGCCACCGTATATGACTCGCTTAAAAGTTATTTCGAAGCCATCAGCACGATGCCGGTTGATTCCATCTGCAACCGGTTGGATATCCTTATCGGTTCTGCGGCCGACGATGATGTCCGCGCACGGATAGCCGGCCGCGCCTTTGACTATTATATGGACTGCCCTGTAATGGGCGCAGAGGGTGTATCTGTCTATATCGCAGACAATTACTTCCTAAACAAGCGACTCGAATGGCCCTCCGGGGCCACTCTTCCCAACCTGTATGCCTTTGCTGAATTCAACCGCCAGTCGCTGCTCGGAATGCCGGCCGCAGAGCTGACCCTGGAGAGTCTTGAAGGCGGACAGGTTGATGTCCGGGAGGCTTCCGGCGCCTATAAGATCCTCTACTTTTACGAGGACGCCTGTAGCACCTGTGCCCGGCAGACACCGCTTCTGGTATCCCTGCTCAAGGAATACTCCGGAACGATACCCGTTTCTTTATACGCCGTTTACACTCAAAGCGACAGGGCTGCCTGGGCAAAGTATGCAATCTCTCATTTCGGCCAGATAGACAATCCCAAGGTACGGGTCTTCAACCTGTGGGATCCTGACGGAGCATCGGGATTCCACAAAAAGTATTCGGTATTAAGCACCCCTTCCCTGCTTCTCCTTGACGCCGACGGCAGAATCATCGGCCGGCGTCTGGATGTCGCAGCACTGGCCCGGTTGCTGGAGCAGGAAGAGTCCTTCACTGCGTCTTTGTATTCGCTTATGGACGGTGTCCGCGACAACATCGGGCTTGGCAGGGAGAGTATCGCAGATGTGTGTGAAGCATTTTCTTCGCGAATCGGGGGCGATGCCGGTCTGTACCGCAACACTTTCCTGGGCATATACAACTATCTGCGCGGCCAGGGCGATTACAGGGCACAGGAAAGCGCCGCATTCGTGGCGCAAGAATATATCCTGGATCGGCCCGGGGTGTGGTCTTCCGAGATGCTGGCTCAGATAGCGGAAGCCGTTCGGCGCTTCAACCTCAACCCGCCGGGGAGCAAGGCGGCCGATGTCATTCTCAAGACACGCTGCGGACGCGATTGCCGCCTGCTGGAGAAGAGGGGGAAAAAATTCACCGTATTATTTTTCAATCTCGTATCCTGCACTGAGTGCACCAAATGGAGGAGCGAACTGCGTGCAATGGCACCCCTGCTGCGCAGAAGCGGGGCAAAAGTCATCTCCGTTTATGTCGGTCCCGACCTTCAAGAGTGGAAGCAGGCCACGCGCGGCTGCAGCCACGGCTGGGTTGAACTACGTGCAGAATGGCCCGGCAGCGAACTGTACAGGGCATACGACGTGAGCGTCGCACCCAAACTTTATCTGCTGGATGGCGAGGGAACCGTTTTGGCAAAGGAAATCAGTCCTGAAACCCTGTCAGCGTTGTTGCAAGAGTAGCCGCGAAATCACTTTCGACAGAAGGTTTCGCACATCTCCACGATAATGTCGGCCGTTCTTTCAAGGCCGAAACGGGAAGTGTTCAGGCACACGTCGTAGCTGGCACCGTCTCCCCATTTCTTGAATGTGTAGTAGTTATAGTAAGCGGCGCGCTTACGTTCCGCCGACTCAATGAATTTCCGGGCTTCGGCGGCAGACAGTCCTTCCCGTTCCATCACCTTGCCGATGCGATTATCCTCATCTGCAGTAATGAAGACGGAGAAAAGTCCGGGATAGTCGCGGAGCACATAGTCAGCACAACGGCCCACAAACACGCCCGGGCCGCTGTCGGCAATCCGGCAGATGACTTTGCTTTGCAGCGCAAAAAGGTCGTCTCCCGACAGGGAGCCGTCATCAGAATAGATTCCCGAATCGGCATATACAGAGTCACGAAGGCCAATGAAACGGGCAAAGCGTCCCAGTGCCGAAGGCTTTTCGTCCAGTTTGTCAAAGAATTCCGGGGCGATGCCGCTTTCGCGGGCAGTAATCATCAGAAGGTTCTTGTCATAGACCTCTATGCCAAGTCTTTCAGCGACCATCCTTGCCACCTGCAGCCCGCCGCTTCCAATCTGCCGGCCGACAGTTATGAGTATCTTGTTTTCCATATTATCGCTCATTTTGCACCTCCCCGGGGGACGTTTCCCCGCTTTCCATCCTGTCGAACTTCCGCATCAACGGTATAATCATAACAAGGGTCACCAGGAATGATACCAGGTCGGATGCCGGCATACTGAGCCAAACGCCGTCAAGCCCCCATATCAACGGGAAAGTCAGCAGAAATGGTATCAGGAACAGCAGCTGGCGGGTAAGAGATAGGAATATTGCCTTGCCCACATAGCCGATGCACTGATAAAAATTGGTAACTACTGCCTGGAACCCCACCAACGGGAACATCAGCACCGACAACTTGAAGGCCCGGGCCGCCACACTCTGCAGTCCTGCGTCCCGCGTAAAGAGCGACACGGCCAGACGGGGTATGGCCAGGCCGGTGATGAATCCTGCCGTGAGGGCTGCAACGGAACATATCACAGTAAGTTTCAGGACTTCCTTTACACGGCCATAATTGCGCGCCCCGTAGTTATATCCCGCAATGGGTTGCATACCCTGATTCAGGCCCATAGTAAGGGTGAAGAACAAAAAGCACAGACGGTTGGCAATGCCGTAGGCACCTATTGCCAGGTCGCCGCCGTAGCGCTTCAGCTGATTGTTGATCAGAATCACCACGAAGCACGAAGCCAGGTTCATCAAAAATGGCGACATGCCTATCGAGAGGGAGCGCCACGCTATCTTGAAATCGAACTTGAATACTTCCCTGGAGAAGTGCAGTACATTGTCCTTGTCGCAGAGGATCCGGGTAATCCACACCAATGAAATGACCTGTGCCAGCACCGTGGCGATTGCTGCGCCGCGGATGCCCATCTTGAATACGAAGATGAACAGAGGGTCCAGGATAATGTTCAGGACCACAGCAACGATGGTAGCCAGCATCGCCAGCCTGGGTCTCCCGGAAGAGCGCACCACCCCGTTGAGGCCGTGGTAGAGATGGGCGATTATATTTCCCCACAATATAACCACCATATATTCGCGGGCATAGGAGATGGTATTGTCGCTGGCCCCGAAGAAATAGAGTATGGGTGTAAGGAACACAAGGCCCAGCGCAGTGACCAGGGCGCTTATGACAACGTTGAGGATCACCACATTGCCCAGCACGCGGTTGGCCATCTTATAGTCTTTCTGGCCCAGGAGGATAGAGATCAGAGTAGCCGCACCGACCCCCACCAGGGTACCGAAGGCTATGGAGATGTTCATCAGCGGAAAAGTGACCGCAAGGCCAGAAATGGCCATCGGTCCGACACCCTGACCGATATATATGCTGTCCACCATATTGTAGAGCGATGTGGCCAGCATCGCAATGATGGCGGGAGTGGCATACTGTTTGAGCAGCTTACTTATCTTCTCTGTGCCTAGCTCAACGGGAATCATATCCTTGCAAGCGGGGTAACGCTCCCTTTGACTATGTCACCTACCTTTACCACGGGCTCCGAGTCGCCCGGGATCAATACCGTGAGGCGGGACCCGAACTTGATGAAGCCGGCCTGGGCCCCCTGTTCGGAACGGTCACCCTCCTTGGCATAGCTCACCACCCTTCGCGCCACTATTCCCGCAATCTGGCGGAACATCACCTCCCTGCCGTTCTCGTCCTTGACCACAATGGAGGTATGCTCGTTCTTTTCCGACGACTTGGGAAGGAAAGCGAATGTGTGGGCACCGGGGTAATACTTGAAGTATGTGATTTCTCCGCCGGTTGGGTACCAGGTGATATGGACGTTGAACAGTGACAGGAATATCGATATCCGGGTGCATTCGCAGCCGAAATACTCCTCCACGAATACCTTGTCCACCTCAATCACCCTGCCGTCGGCAGGAGAGACCACCAGGCTGGAATCCACCGTAACATCCCGGTTCGGATTCCTGAAGAAAAACGTCGTTATTCCTGCAAGCAGCACGCAAAGCGTGATCAGCACCACCTTCCAAACGGCAGAATCCATATATATGGCCGCAAGCACACCGCCAGCTATTGCGACGGTGCAGGCGATAATCAAAAATGGTAAACCTTCTTCGTGTATCTTCATATACTTAAATAGCACCTGTCATACAAAAGAATACCGCAACTATGGGGATAGCGAACAACGCCCCGTCGAAACGGTCCAGGAGGCCGCCGTGGCCCAAGACTATCCGTCCCGAATCCTTAAAGCCGTAGTGACGCTTGATGAGGGATTCGAACAAGTCTCCACAAATGCCGAATACAACGACAATAACCGCAGCTAGCAGCCATTGAAACAAGGCCACATCGGTCAATCCTGAAAAATGGATGCAAACGGCTGCAGCTATGGTAAAAGCAAGACCGCCTGCCACACCCGCCCAAGATTTCTTGGGTGATATATGAGGGGCCAGTTTGCGGCTGCCCGACCGCTGGCCGAAAGCCATACCGAAGACATAGCCGCCCACATCGTTCATCCACACCAACACCATCACCGAGAGGAAAAGCACCGGACGATAACTGCCGGGAGCAACCAGCAGCAACGATGAAACAAGGAATGAAGGGAGAAGATATACAGCCGGAAAACAAATATCCTGCGCGGTGAGCCTCTCTATCCGGTCCTGCGTATCAAGCAGGACTGCTATCAGGACCACCGCCAGCAACGGAAAGGCAGGCAGCAGATATCCGAGGCTGCCTCCATAGTATCTCAAGAAGAAAAATGAGAGGTAAAACGCCACGCAAAGGGCAATCATCATCACTCTTGCCACTGTGTGTGTGCCCTTTCCCAATGCCATCCTGTAGAACTCGTTCATCATCACCGCCAAAGCGAGTGAAGAGACTGCCGCAAATGCGGCCGGGTGCAGGAAAAGGCTTCCCGCCAGTACTGCCACCAGCAGCACCGATCCCACAGTCCTTCTGAGCAGTGATGATTGGGCCATAATCAGAAAAGGGTTCCCGAGTCGGGAGTTTTATCTTCAGTTTTACGGCGTGGCTTGCGAGGTTTCGAGGCTTTGGGTTTTTCTTCCACCTCCGGCTCTGCTATCTCAATCGCAGGCTCCTCTGCGGGCTCGGCAGGTTCTTCAGCCGGATTCTCCGCTTCAGCCGGAGCCTCTCCTCCGCCGATCACGGCGTTGGGGTTGACTCCGCCCTGACGGGGGCCCAGGATGCGCTCTACATCTTCAGAGAAAATAACCTCGCGCTCCAGCAACAGGGCTGCCAGCTGTTCAAACTGGGCACGATGTTCCTTGAGCACCTTGGTAGCGGTTGCATGCGCCTGGTCGATCAGTCGCTTGACCTCTTTGTCTATCTCTTCCGCCGTTTTTTCGCTGTAAGGTTTGGAAAGGGACATTTCGCTGCGGCCCGTAGAGTCGTAATATGATACGTTGCCCAGCTTGTCGCTCATACCGAAGTAGGTCACCATAGCGTATGCCTGACGGGTGAGCTTCTCCAAATCGTTGAGGGCACCCGTGGAAACCTCGCCGTTTACCAGTTCTTCAGCCACCCGGCCTCCGATGGTGGCAGCCATCTCGTCGAGGAGCTGTTCACGCGTAGTGAGCTGACGCTCTTCGGGCAAATACCAGGCTGCACCCAGCGCCTGCCCGCGGGGGATAATGGTGACTTTCAGAAGCGGATTTGCGTGAGGCAGTATCCAGCTCACGGTAGCATGTCCGGCCTCGTGGTGGGCTATTGTCTTCTTCTCTGCGGCCGAGATAATCTTGCTCTTGCGTTCAAGACCGCCAACTATGCGGTCTATGGCATCCAGGAAATCCTGCTTATCTACGAATGTCTTGTTGTGACGGGCGGCGATCAGGGCCGCTTCGTTGCAGACATTGGCAATGTCGGCACCGGAGAAACCAGGCGTCTGCTTGGCCAGGAAATCTATGTCAAAGCCCGGTGTAAGCTTGATTTTACGCAAGTGGACCTTGAAAATATCAAGACGTTCCTTCAACTCCGGCAGATCCACGTGAATCTGGCGGTCAAAACGGCCGGCCCTCATCAGGGCGCTGTCCAGCACGTCGGCCCGGTTGGTGGCCGCCAGCACTATCACACCGGAATTGCTTCCGAAACCGTCCATCTCGGTAAGCAGCTGATTCAGAGTATTCTCCCGTTCGTCGTTGGAAGAAAAGCCGATATTCTTGCTGCGGGAACGGCCCACTGCGTCAATCTCGTCTATGAACACTATGCAGGGAGCCTTCTCCTTGGCCTGGCGGAACAAGTCGCGCACGCGCGAAGCCCCGACGCCTACGAACATCTCCACGAAATCGGAGCCCGAAATGGAGAAGAACGGCACGTTGGCCTCACCCGCCACTGCCTTAGCCAACAGGGTCTTGCCTGTACCGGGAGGGCCTACCAGCAGTGCACCCTTGGGAATCTTGCCGCCCAAAGTGGTGTATTTGTTGGGATTCTTCAAAAAGTCCACGATCTCCATCACCTCCACCTTGGCCTCTTCAAGTCCTGCGACATCCTTGAATGTGACCTTGTTGTCCTGCTTGTCGCCTTCGAACACCTTGGCCTGGGACTTGCCGACATTGAATATTCCATTGCCGGCACCTCCGCCCATCGCACGCGCAGGCAATACGAACATCATTATGAAGAATACCACCATCACGATAATCCAGAGCCAATCCAGAATGCCGGCAAAGCCGCTGGTACGTTCTTCTATGACAACTTCGAAACGGTCCAGTTCCGGCATCTGCTGCAGCACCCTGTCGAATTCGCTCTCTGCATTGAACGAGTCAGAAACCAGGAAATAGAAATAGGGACCGTTCTTGGGAGCAGAGTTTTCGGGGAAATAATTCTTGTAACGCTCAGCCGCCGAACTCTTCACATAGACCTCACCGCGGTGGGTATTCCGGATATAGACCACCTTTGAAACGCTGCCTGTGGCAAGGATGTCGTCGCGCACCTCAAACCACTCCTTCTTGACGGGCTTGGTGCCGCCGGAAACCAAAAGATGGATACCGCCGCCTATCAACACGGCGTAAAGCAATATCAAAAGCCAGTTCCAGGGGGAGCGCCGCTTCTTCAGATTCGGCCCTGCCGGACCGGGTAAACCGAAACGGCCGCCGGGCCACTTTCCTTGCTGTTTGTTCTCGTTATTGCTCATCGTCATTGAAGTTAATTTTCTCAGCATCTGACCACAAATCTTCCAGCCGGTAGAAATCGCGGTATTCGGTCTTGAAAATATGTACCACTATATCGCCATAGTCGAGAATCACCCAGAAGGCGTTCTCCCGCCCCTGGCTGCGGAGGGGATCCTCCTTGCACTCGGTCCACATCTTCTCCACCACATTATCGCTGATTGCAACCACCTGGGTGGTGCTGTCCGCATTGCATATCACGAAATGGTCGGTTATGGCAGTGCCGATACCCGACAGGTCCATAGCCACCACATTCTGCGCTTTCTTGTCCAGCATAGCAGCGGCGATCACCTCTATTTCTTTGTTCTGCTTTTCATTATTCATAAAATATCACTTATTTTCGCCGGATTTTTCCAATTTACAAATGTATGAAAATTAAATGGTATAACACAATCGACTCTACATTTTCGGCGATGGAAAGATCCAGGGGAGAATTGTCGCACCTGGAAGTATGGGCAGCCCGCTTCCAGAGCGCCGGCGTCGGGCAGAGAGGCAATGTTTGGAGCAGTCGCGAAGGTGAGAACCTCACATTCTCCATTTACCTAAGGCACAACGGCTTCCCTGCAACCGACCAGTTCCTTGCGTGCCAGGCCATATCGCTGGGAATCTGCAACTATCTGAGTGGAAAGGGCGTGGAAGCACGCATCAAATGGCCCAACGACATATATGTCGGCGACAAGAAGATTTGCGGAATACTTATCAGGCATTCGGTAGCTGCCGCCACCCTGACAGACTCGGTGGTGGGCATCGGTCTCAACATTAATCAGGATTCATTCCCGCAGTGGATACCCAACCCCACTTCACTCTTTCTGGAAACAGGCAGGCGCTATGAACCGGAAGAGGAATTACAGCCGCTGCTCGACTGCATCCTTGGCGAATATGACAGTATCTCGCACAGGACGGCCGGCCGCTATATGGACAGACTCTATCTCAAGGATATCTCCCACTCTTTTTCCGATGCAGCCGGAAACCGTTTTGACGGCATTATCCGGGGTGTCAAAACCGACGGCCGCCTCGAAGTGGAGACAGCCGCCGGTTTCAGGTATTTTGCATTTAAAGAAATCGCGTACTAGGCATTCGCCATAAATGAGATCGTCTTCAGCGGGTCCTTGGAGCCGAAAACAGAGCTCCCTGCGACAAAGGCGTCCACGCCCGCATCGGAGAGCATCGCCACATTGTCCTCCCCTATTCCGCCGTCTATCTCGATGAGGCACTTGCTGCCGGATGCGGCTATCATTTCGCGCAGCCTGCGTACCTTCGACACCGACCGGGGAATGAATTTCTGACCGCCGAATCCCGGGTTGACCGACATTATCAGAGCAAGGTCGATTTCGCCCAGCACATCTTCCAGCAAAGACACGTTGGTATGGGGATTGAGCGCCACGCCGGCCTTCATTCCGCACTCGTGGAT
>CACYEB010000112.1 GCA_902773305.1 uncultured Bacteroidia bacterium | reverse complement strand
GCATCCATCGCAGTGCACGATGGCGACGGAATCGTGTGGCTTTCAAAGCAGCCGGAGCACTTCGACTTGATATTTCTGGACCCGGCCCGGCGAGACACTGCCGCCCGGCGTGTATACGACATCGCCGACTGCGAGCCAAATTTGCTGGAAATCAAAGATTTGCTTTTGAGCAAGGCCTGCCGCGTCCTGGCCAAGATATCCCCTATGGCCGACATCAGCCGCACGCTGTCGCTATTTCCCGAAGCCCGCGAACTGCACGTGCTGGCCGTCGCCGGTGAGGTGAAGGAGCTACTGTTGCTGCTGGGAAATGGGAAACTGGAGGATGAGCCGCTGATTGTCGCCCACGATATCCTGCACGACGGCGCGCACCATTTCGAGTTTCATCCTTCTGAAGAGCCGGAGGCTGAAGTCCGCTATGCCAGCCAAATAGGAAAATACCTGGTACAACCGTCAAAGGCCATGCTCAAAGCGGGCGCATTCCGCCTGCTGTCCCAGCACTACAATCTGGAGAAGCTGGCCCCGAGCACCCATCTATACACCGCCGACACCCCACCGGAGGGCTTTCCCGGAAAAGTATTCGAAGTGGAATCGGTGATGGAATGGAGCAAGGCCTCCATCCGCCAGCTAAAGCAGCAATACGACCGCCTGGAGATGACCGCCCTCAACTTCCCGCTGGCTACCGACGCCCTGCGTCAAAGGCTCGGCATCAAAGACGGCGGCACCAGTCACCTTTTTGCCACAGCCCTTGGCGACAAACGGAAAATATTGATAACTTGCATCGGATTATGATTCGACGCATCGTCATAAGTTGCTTGCTGGCACTGGTTTGCCTCCCGTCTTTAGCTCAAGAGGCAGCCAAGGAACCGTCTCAATTGACGCCATCCGACTCGCTGGCAACGATTAACGGTCGTGTTTTCGACAAATTTGACTCCCGACTGGCCGCCGTGCCCAACGCCTTCGTACGCCTGATTGACGGGAAGGATACTATAAGCACACAAAGCGCCCTCGACGGGGCGTTCGTATTCAAAAACGTCAAACCCGGCAGGAAAACCATCCTGGCCACCCATCTCGCCTGCCGTCCGACCTTAATGGAAGTAGATGTACTGCCCGGCGAAAACGCGTTTATGGTCCAGATGATCAATCAATACCGACAACTCAACGCCGCCTATGTCTCTGCCCAGGTAGTACCGTTTATGCAACGGGGCGACACCATCATCTTCAACGCAGCTGCCATCAAGACTATGGAGGGCGAAAACGCCCTGGAGATTTTGCGCAATATGCCGGGCGTCGAGGTCAAGGACAACTCCGTCTTCATCAACGGGCAGCAAGTCAAAAGGGCCTATGTGAACGGCCTGCTGCTGTTCAGCAACGAACCGATGGCGCCGCTGAATTCAATTTTGGCAGAAGACGTACGCCAGATAAAAACCTACGAAGAACAGAGCATAGAGAGCCGGCTCAGGGGCGAGAAGCAGGGAGAGCAGGAACGTGTTATTGACATCATAACCAAAGAGCCCCTGGTGAGCGCCTGGGATGCGTATGCACAGGTGGGTGGCGGTGCCGATGAAACCCCCAAGGAGGATGGCGGCATCCAGCCGCGATACTTTGCCGGTGTCAATGCCAACTTTTTTTCCGAGCGGTTCCTTACATACGCCAACGCCTATACCAATAACCTGGGTCTGACAAACAACAGGCTGAATATTCTGGATAATGTATCCAGCCAGCAGCAGTACCATTCGAATTCCTGCGCTTCCGCCGGAGTGCAACGTTTCTGGGGAGACCGCCTGCTGGGCAGCAACTTCGGGTTCGGCTACTCTTATGAATATGACAGCCACCGGCAGTTCAAACGCTCGTTGACCTCCTGGCCCGATTACAACGACAGTCCAGCCAAGGAACTTTCTGACACCACTCAGACGAACAGCGGGAGCGGCACCCACAGGATTTCTATGAGCCTGTTTCTCAATGACCCAAAAATCAAGCAGTTGAGTGTTCAATCCTTCTGGACTATTTCCAATTCACACAGCGAATCCCTGCGCAAACAGTGGAACAGGATTGACTCCGGCAACGAGGCGGCCATTATAGAAGAAATTGGTTCAAGAGGCCGGCAAAACAGCGGGCACACTGTTCTCTATTGGAGGGACGCTTCTTCCAATCCCAGAATAGCGCCCACTATCACAGCTCTTTTGACGCTCAACCCAGAGATAGGTTCTTCCTGGACCTTAGATACCACCGTCAGCTCTTTGAACCGCCGCTATATCTCTGCTGATTCGGGCAGTAAAAACATAGATGCCCAAACCTCGGCAGGGGTCAACATCAAATTGAGCAATAACGAGACAGAGTCTTCTTCCCTGGAAATATCATATTCAACCCGGCACGTCAATAACCGGCGCACTCAGGTGGCATTCGACCTCTACGACACAGCCGGGCCGTTGGACAAACCCGACACAAACACCGTCAACACCTACCGTTTTACCCGTAACTATTTCTCTCACGGTCCGGGCATCAGCTATCATTATGGCGCCAAAAGCCTTGCCATAGCGGCTATCTTAGGCTTTAGTGTGGCCACACAGAAAGACGATGAGTACTATCCTGTCCACATAGCCGACAAACGCAATTTTTTCCTGCCAGAGGTATTTATAAGTGCAAATTCCAAGGATTTCTTTTTCCAATACTCTATGAGCAGCAACATCCCGGCCACCGAACAGTACCGTGACCGGCTGTGCGACGACAATCCGTTACTGCTGACTGCCGGCAACCCCGGCCTGAAGCGCTCCCTAACCCACCGCTTTCATACCAGCTACTCCTTTTTCCTGCCCAAGAAGACCTCCCAGCTCTACTTCTTTTTAGATGGCAATGTTATAACTGATGCCATCGTGAGCCGGAGGTACTACTATCCGGAGGGAACGTATATAGAGCATTTCAAATACACTGCAATGCCCGGCTCCACCCTCTCTACATACGAGAACAGCAACGGGGCCTGGGATATTTGCTCAGGTGCCCAGCTGAACACCCGGATACAGTCTATCGGAATGAGCATTATGGCAGACCTGAAGTGTTCATACAGCCAGCGGCCGTTCTTCCAGGGAGACGAAAAACTGTTC
>CACYEB010000111.1 GCA_902773305.1 uncultured Bacteroidia bacterium | reverse complement strand
GCGGCTATTCGCAGACAGGTCTGACAGGATAGCCGCGGTAGCGGCGGTAGAAGTAGGCGTAGTGAAAGTCGGAGCTGAAGAAGAGTTCCATCGCGCAGTTGGCGTGGTAGGGGTGTCGGGTTGCGGTCCAGTAGCGACCGGCGCTGCCGGCGAAAAGCACATCGGAGCCATCTTTATAGCCCGCCGCTGGCAGGAATATGCTCCCGCCCGTAGTGCGGCTGGTTACCTTGTAGCCTTTTACGCCTCCCCGTGATGTCCACTCCCAGTCGCACTGCTGAACCAATTCGTTGGCCTCCACGAAGGTCGGCATCCTCCAGCCGCCACCCAACTGCTTTTGAACCACATCGTCTTCGGCATCCAGCTGGCGGTTAAGGATAAACCGTTCGGTGTACTTTGCCGGGTTGGAACTCCAATAATAACTATCGCCGGAGAAATCGTTTTTAGCGGCAGTCTCGCCCCAGGCATAATAGTCACCGCAGGCTTCCGGCACATCTGCCCCAAGGTTGCAGGAGGCCCAGTTTACACTGAGACCCATATCCACCGCCTGCGGCTGTGCCCAAAGCATACCGCAAGACAAAAGTGCCGGCATCAACGCCGCCAGGAACCTGAGACCGGACTTCATTACTCCGATACAGGAACAGCCAGCTTAAAACACTCCACTTCCAGAGTACCGAGTTCCTGGATCTGGGGAACCAGGCGGGTGAAATGCTCTGCAGCGGAGTGCTTATCAAGCGATTCCTGATCTTTCCAAGTCTCAAAAATGAGCATCTTGGAAGGGTCGGTGGTGCTCAGGTACAAGTCGTATGCGATATTGCCTTCATCGGCAAGGGAACTTGCCACAAGTTCTTTGCAGAGAGCTATCACCGCCTCGCGGTTCTCTTCGGAAACGGTGGTGGGGCAGTTGAGCCGGAGCACAAACCCGCCTTCGGGTTCAACACCGGCCTGCATCTGTTGCAAAACGGTGGCCGCAAGCGCGCCCGTCTGCGGTACGATGTCTGCAAAGTGCTGGCTTGCAGAGTGCTTGTCCAACGACGCCTGATCTTTCCAGGTCTCAAAAATCAGAAACTTTGTGGAGTCTGTAGCACTTTCAAACAGATCAAATGCGATGTTGCCCTCGTCTTCGCGGGAAGCAGCAACGTGCTGTTTGCAAAGTTCTATGTAGCGGTCACGGTTTTCGGCCGCCACGCTCACGAGGCAATTGAGACGGATAGGTTCCGCAGCCTTTTTAGGAGCGCAGGAAGCGAGCATCAGCAGGGCGGACGCTGCAAGAAGAAATCTTTTCATAATCAAGTATTTTGGTTTATAAATCTGCATCGAACTGAATCTTCTGAGTCGGAAGGATATAATCCGACTCTATGGTGAGGTCGCTGCCGTCGGTGGCCCTTTCTATAAGCACCTCTTTCTCCTGGCCTGGGCACAGCCCCTTGAGGGATGTTTTGCTGCGCACTCCGCCCACTGCCAGATAGGCGTCACGATATATGGGGGCGATGCCGGTGTTGGCGACCTTTGCCACTGTGCTCTTGCCGTTGGCCTTGAGCTCCGTGATGGCAAAGTTATAACCGCAGAACATACTTGCCTCCTTGAAGCGCTCCGCCGTGCCGTAAGTGCCGCCCGGGGCGTCGTTTGAAATCATAAAGGTGATGTGATACTTGGCCGCTGCCTGCTCCCAGGTGACGCCGTACATCCCCTCGGGATTCAGAAAATTGCGCTGGTCAGAAGATTTGTAATAACTTATCTCACCGCCGCAGGCACCTGTCATCCATCTGGTGCCCTTCCCTATTGCATCCCAGCACTCTTCGTTGTAATCTCCCTCGTGGTCCTTGTGCATGAAACTGTCGTCGAACAGGCCGAAAGTGAGGGCCATAAGGCCGGCATCGTGTACTATCGGAGATGAATCCGCCGCATCGATGGAAATGAGCCAGGGTATCTCAAGTGCCGGGGAGAGATATTCAAAAAACTCTTTCTGATATTCGGCAGATGGGAAATTGATGCCTCGCTTTAGCGGCGTACCGTATATGTGATATTCGCTCCAGTGGCCGAATCCCACCTCAACGAAGGCGATGCGGGGGTCATTTTTATATACCTTGTTGAAATCGGTATAGAACTGCTTTGTGAACCACTGCAGCTCGGCATTGGTCCAGTCGGCATAGTAAGTGGGGCCGTCTTCGTTTTTGTAATAAGTCTCGTTGTAGTCATCCAGGGCCTTGATGTAATCGGGCACGGCGGTGGTGCCGGACTGCCCGTCCACATCACGGCTCCCAGGATATTCGTAGCGGAAACGCACCACCGCCTGGTGGTTGCGCGAGGCCACATCTTTAAGCCAGTTGTCAAACGAGCTCCAGTCGTACTGGATAATACCGTCTTTTTTGCCTTTGACAACCTTGCAGGGGAGGCAATAGGCATATTCCAAAGCGATAGACTGCCCGTACGTGCTGTTTCGGCCGCGGGCATTGTCGCTCCAGAGAACGAGTCCGGTGGAAGGCTGCACCGCATCCACGCGGCTCTTGATACTCACGGCTACATAGTCATCTTCCATAATCGGATCTACCGGGTCAACCGGGTCCGGAGGCAACGGCTGACGGCACGCCGCCAGCAGAATTATCGTCAAAACGGGCAGTATTCTTTTCATAATGGCAGCAAGTTAGAAATAATATGGTTAACTTTGACGTATGAAACGGATTATTCTTATCATTTCCTGCCTGCTGGCCTTTTTGGCAGCCAGGGCAGACGGACTGCGAATGCCGGGGTTCTTCGGCGACAATATGGTGCTGCAGCAAAATGCTGATGCGAATATATGGGGCTGGGCAGATGCCGGCGCTACGGTAAAGGTAAAAGTTTCCTGGAGCAACGCCCGCTACAAGGCAGTTGCCGGCGATGACGGCTTCTGGAAGGTGGCGGTGGCCACCCCTCCTGCATCTTTCACTCCCCAGACTGTCACCGTGTCCTGCGGGAAGGAGAGACTCTCGCTCGACAACCTTCTCATAGGCGAGGTCTGGCTGTGCAGCGGCCAGTCCAATATGGAGATGCCGATGGGCGGCTGGCGCTTCCAGCCCATAGAGAACGGCGGCGAGGATATGCGCGACGCGCGCCACTATCCCGGGCTGCGTATGGTAATGATCAATAAGGCGATTTCGGAGACCGCACAGGAGGATGCCGGCGGCGAGTGGTGGACCACCGACGGCGGCCACATCGCACAGTTCAGCGCCACCGCATATTACTTTGGACGTGAACTTACCCGCGAGCTGGGTGTGCCCGTAGGCCTCATAGTCCCCTGCTGGGGCGGCACTATGATAGAGTGCTGGATGGACCGCGAAACGCTGGTCAAGGGCGGTATCAAGGCAGAGGATGTGGATAAGGACATCCGTGAAAACAAAGTCTCGACCCCCTGGCACACCTGCACCCTGATGTACAACGCAATGATTTATCCGCTGCGCCACTACACCATAAACGGCTTTACCTGGTATCAGGGCTGCTCCAACGTGGGCCGCATCTTCGTGCAGGACTACGCCCTGCTGCAGGCCGCTATGGTCACCAAGTGGAGAGAACTCTTCGGCCGCGGCGACCTGCCGTTCTACTATGTGCAGATTGCCCCCCACCCCTACAGCTCGGAGGGCGATTCAAAACTTGCCGCCCCGCTGCGTGACCGTCAGAAAGCGGCTGCTGCCCTTGTGCCGAATTCTGCGATGATAGGTACCTGCGACCTGGTGTATGAATTTGAGAAGGGTATCATCCATCCCCGCAAGAAAGCCGAAATCGGAGAACGCCTGGCATACCTGGCCCTGGAGCACTGGTACGGCTTCAAAAACTACGGCAGCGACTGCCCCGATTTGATAAAAGCCGCCTTTGACGGCCCCAACGCCATCGTTTACCTAAGCAATTGCGGCGGCGGAATCCATTCCGACCTGGGATGGGAATTCAAGGGTGTTTCTGGATTCGAGGTTGCCGGAGAAGACAAGGTATGGTATCCAGCCCGCATTACCGGCACCGACGGCAACAGCATCGGCTGCACCGCCCCCGAGGTTCCCGAACCCAAATACGTGCGCTACCTCTGGCACGACTTCGCCATCGGCCACCTTTGGAACAGCTACCGGCTGCCCGTACTGCCGTTTACTTCGGAAAACTAATATTTGGACACTCTGTCAAGACGATGTGACCCGCTGCCCACTGTGGTGCGGGTCATTGTGCCTCGTGCGTTTGGCAGCCAGATATCGGCCTGCATATTGGCGGGGACGGTCAATGAGAGAGAGTTGCCGTCCACGCGCATTTGGATGCTGCCGCGGATGGTCGGCAGGGTCATCTCAGCCCACTCCAGATCCCCGATCTGAGGCCGGATCTCTACCCGGGAAAAGCCGGGCTCCACTGGCCTGATGCCCATCAGGCCAAAGGGTATGGCATTGCCCGGTGCGGCTCCCGCAATATGGTTCCAGTCCTGATTGGGCTTGAAACTGTCGTCCCAGGCCTCAAGAGTGATGGTCGTGCCCAGGCGCAGGCCGTTGTACCAGCCGCGAAGGCCGGGATTGGTCATAAGCTTCAAGGCCGCATCGCCACGGCCGGCGGCATAAAGCGACTCCAGCATATTGTGGGCGCCGAAAATGCTGCAGCGCAGGCCGCGCGACTCCACATAATCGGCCACGGCGGGCACTTCGTCGTCATTCAGCAGACCGCACAGAATAGCCGTCATATTGGAGTGGAGCGAGGCGTGGTCTATGCCGATACCGTCGCACACCAACCCTCGTGCAGAATCAAAAAAGGCATCGCGGAAGGCCAATCTGGTCTCGGCCGCCTCTGTCTTGAAGAAGGCTGCGTCAGCGGCATAACGGCCGGTGAGGGCGGCATAATTCTCTGCCCCTTCCCTTGCCAGGACCTCTGCAATACGGCCCAGGCGCACCAGAGTGCGGTAATACAAGGCATTTACCACGGCGTTGAAATCGGAATACACAAATCCGTCATCTTCAAAACCGTTGTGCGGCCAGTCCACGATGTCGGAGATTGCACCGGTGCGGTTGATGCCGGCAAGGAACTCCGGGGTCTGTCCCTGTTTTGTGGAGATTAGGCCGTTGCCTTTGCGCAGGGCGTCCAGGCTGTGGGCTTTGAGGATATCGTAACCGGCCTTTAAGGCACGGCTGTCGCCCGTCCACATATAGTCATTCCAGGCCATCTCCACAGTATAGAGAATCCACTCTGTGGGCCAGGTGGGTTTGGCCAGCAGCCACTCTATGGTGCGGCGGTCTATCGAATACTCCGCGTCGCTGCCGTAGTGGCACAGCTGCGCGATAAGGGCATCGTATTCGTAGGGAATTCGCTCGCGGTTGCCGTCCACCCAGATACCCAGAAAAGAGCAGGGCTCCAGGCTGTAGTGGCAAAGGTCCCAGATGGCATTCAGAGAGTCGTTGCTGCAGCGGAAAGATGCCGCATCCATATTGAACGGGTAGTGATAGCTTATACGTTCCACCTTGACTATCGCAAGACGGTCGCTTGCGGGAGCCGATCCTGACGGACCGCCTGACTCTGAGACACCCTCGATGGAGCAGAACCTGAACGGCGCCACAACTCCGACATAATCCTGTGTCGGCACCGCCATCGGGCCGGTGTTGCGGCCGTCGCGGTTGGGCTCCACCACATAGGTATTAGTGCCCGCCTTGACGCGCAGACCAATCTCGTCATAGACCACAGAACTTACGCGCGGCGTATGCTCAATGCGGCCGTCCTTGAGCCGCTCGCCAATGATGACTGTGACGCTGTCGTCAACTGCAGCAGTCAGGGTCAGCCTTAGCTTGCCGAATGCCGCTTTTTTGAAATCGTAAATGCCGTTATACGGACTCTCGCAGGTCTCTGTCTTTGCCTCAAGCGGATAAGCCGGAGTAGCGTACTCCTTGAGCGCGACAGCCGTTTTAAAACGTTTATAAGCGCTTTTAGACGTTTGCAGATGCCTTCCGGATGCGGTATTGAGGCGAAGTTCCACCGTCCAGCCGTAATCAACGCCCGGTTCCAGGGCCGGTCCCACGTAAGGCACCGCCACGCTCTGTGCCGATTCCACCCAGCCACTGTCCCACACCTGGCCGTTCACGGTGCCGAACCCCTCAGGTCCGGCCACTGAAAGTCTGTCCAGAACTATCCTGTAGGCCACCTGAACGGTGCCGTTTCCTGCCGGCGGCACGACCCAGGAAAAGTTTGGTTGGCTGGAAGCAATGACAGCATACCGCCCCTTGCCGTAATTTACATCGGTATTTTCCATAAGGTCTGTCCTGAGATGGGATGGAGTGCCGGTCGTACCTCCCACAGTTTGCCATTTTCCACAAGAGACCATGGTGACGGCCAAAGCCGCACATACCGCAAAGCAGAGCAATATCTTCTTCATATTCAAACAGTTTCGTTAAGCAATATCAGCCGGCTGACGGCATCCACACACTCTTTTTCGCTGAGCAGGCAGCCGGAGGCGATGCGCCGGATGTTGTAGTTGTAGCCCGCCTCAAACGGCAGGTTGTTCGCCGCAAACCAG
>CACYEB010000110.1 GCA_902773305.1 uncultured Bacteroidia bacterium | reverse complement strand
GTCTATGCCGCCGCCAGCAACGTGCTCTCTACACAGGACGACGTTGTGGCTGCCCTGGTCAAGGGTGGCGTGAATGTATTCGCTGTGCACGGCGAGAGTCCTGAAGAGTATGACCGCCACATACGCTGCATAGTGGAGCCTGGCCCCAACGTGATAATAGACGATGGCGGCGACATCGTGAGTATGATCCACGGCGAATATCCGCAGCTGATTTCCAATGTCTGGGGTGGCTGTGAAGAGACCACCACCGGCATAAACCGCCTTCTGGCGCGGGCCCGTCGCGGAGAGTTGAAATTCCCCATGGTAATGGTGAACAATGCCGAGTGCAAATATCTCTTTGACAACCGTTACGGCACGGGCCAAAGCGTGTGGGACGGCATAATGCGCACCACCAACCTTATCGTGGCCTCCAAGACCGTGGTAGTGGCCGGCTACGGCTGGTGCGGCAAGGGGGTTGCGATGCGGGCCAAGGGCCTGGGCGCCAGCGTCATCGTTACCGAAATCGACCCCATCAGGGCGATGGAAGCGGTGATGGACGGCTTCAAGGTGATGACTATGGACGATGCGGCGCCGCTCGGCGAACTGTTCATCACCGTCACCGGTTGCTGCGACATTATCTGCGAACGCCACTTCCGCTCTATGAAAGAAGGTGCCATCTGCTGCAACGCAGGTCACTTCGACGTCGAGGTGGACGTCGCCTGCCTGCGCAGGATCGCCACCGAAACCAAGGTGGCCCGCAATAACATCGAAGGGTTCAAGGTAGACGGCAAGTGGATTTATCTGCTTGGCGAAGGACGTCTGGTGAATCTGGCCGCAGGCGACGGGCATCCCGCCGAGATTATGGATATGAGCTTCGCCATCCAGGCACTCTCTGCGGCCTATATAGTGCGCAACAAGGGGATGCTGCCTTCGACCTTGCTGGTGGTCCCCGAAGAAATAGACACGTTTGTGGCCCGCAAACGGCTGGCAGCCTGGGGTGTGACCATCGACACCCAGACGGAGAAGCAAAAGGCTTATTTGGAAAACTGATGCGCTATAAATATCTGGCATTCGATATAGACGGTACCCTGATAGATACGCAGGATACATTTACATACTCCTTCGCCCGCACAATACTCGACTTGAAGGGAGCGGTCGTTCCGCCTGCAGAACTCGTGCGTTATTTCGGCCTGCCCAGTGTGACCGGTATAGATATGGTAGGCTTTCCCGATCCCGACAGGGCGCTGGAACTCTGGGAGAAATACTACCGTGAGATGGCGCCTTCCAAGAGCCGGCCGTATCCAGGCGTGCACGAGGCGCTCTGTAAGATTGCCGCAGCGGGTATCAGGATGGGGGTGATTACCTCCCGAAGCCGTGACGAATTCGATTATGACCGTAACCTGAATCCCTGGAGACACTGGTTGGAGACGGTAATCTGTGCCGATGACACTGTGCTGCACAAGCCAGACGGCGAGCCGGCGAAAGCCTTCGCCGCAGCCGCAGGTGTCGATGCGCGGGATTGTCTCTATGTGGGAGACACCCTGATGGACTCCCTGTGTGCAGCCAATGCCGGAATGGACTTTGCCCTGGCCGACTGGCGGGGCGACGCTGCCGCCATCCCCGCCACATTCCGCTTCTGCTCTGCTGAGGAAATGCTGAAGATCATACTCGGTGGCCGGGCCTGATGGCCGTCTCCGTGTCTGTCCGAGCCCGGTTTTGACAACGCTAAGCAAGCCGGACTGCCGCAGAATGAGCTGGGGCATATCGTGGTGCTTTGCATGTTTGGTCGCAGAGCGTAGGAAATGCCGAAGGATACATATCTGTAATCCGTTGAGAATGTGAAAAATCGGTGTTAAAATTTTTGGTCGAAAAGTTTAAAAAATCCGCAAATATTTTTGCTGGTTTGAAGAATTTGTATACCTTTGCAGTCCCCAAATTCGCCACCATAGGCGGTAGGGGACTGATAATCAGATACTTAGAAATTATTTAAATAACAAGACAATGTTAACACCTAAAAAAACCAAATTTAGAAGGCAGCAGAAAGGCCGTATGAAAGGCAATGCGCAGAGGGGAAACCAACTCGCTTTCGGTTCATTTGGTCTTAAGACAATGGAATGCTGCTGGCTCACCGGCCAACAGATAGAGGCAGCCCGCCAGGCTATCGCACGTCATATGAAACGTGAAGGTAATCTGTGGATCCGCGTATTCCCCGACAAGCCTTACACCAAGAAGCCCGCTGAGGTCCGTATGGGTAAGGGTAAGGGTAATCCCGAAGGCTTTGTGGCTCCCATCACTCCCGGCCGCATCATATTCGAGGCTGAGGGCGTTCCCGCACAGATCGCAAAAGAGGCTTTGGAACTCGGTGCCCAGAAACTCCCCATCGCTTGCAAGTTTGTTGTAAGAAGGGACTATGTTGAATCAATGAATTAAAGAGAATAGAAATGAAAGCTAAAGAAATTCGCGAGATGTCTCTGAAAGATCTCGAAGAGAGAATCGAGACCGAGAAGCAGAATCTTTCTGTTACCAAGATGAATCACGTCATCTCCCCGCTGGACAACACTTCGGTGATTGCCAAATCACGTCGCGACATCGCACGTATGATCACTATTCTCGAAGAGAGGAAAAAGGCAGAAAACAAATAATAGATTTGACTTATGGAAAGAAATCTTCGTAAAGAAAGAGTCGGGATCGTGGTAAGCAACAAAATGGACAAGTCTATTGTTGTTGCCGTCAAGACCAAAGAGAAGCACCCCATTTACGGCAAGTTCGTAAATAAAACCACCAAGTTCGTCGCACAGGACGACAAGAACGAGTGCAGCGAAGGCGATAAGGTCCGCATTATGGAGACCCG
>CACYEB010000109.1 GCA_902773305.1 uncultured Bacteroidia bacterium | reverse complement strand
TTCTCCAGCGAGATAGTGCGGCGCGCGTATGACATCATCGGGCCGTTTATGGTGAATGATATCACTGCCGGGCAAAGCGACGAAAGGATGCTGCCGCTGGTGGCACGGCTGAGTCTGCCTTACATCGCAATGCACAACCTCAACCCTCCGCACATTGCAGGATGCCGCATCCGAAAGATATTACGCGTCAAAAGCGGCGAGAGCATGGTGGACAACGTAATCCGCTTTTTCCGCGGATTCGGAAAGCGCGCCGCGACAGCCGGTCTGAAGGAGTGGATCCTGGATCCCGGATTCGGATTCGGCAAGGATGTGGAAGGGAATTTGGAGTTGCTGAACCGTCTGGACGAGCTGAAGGTTTTCGGCCGCGAAATCCTGGCCGGTATCTCCCGCAAGCGGATGACCTACGAGCGGCAGGGCCGTAAACCGGAAGACGACGAGACTCTTGTCGAGACCCGTCGTCTTCAAGGAATTGCCATTGCCAAAGGCGCGACCTGGCTCCGCATCCACGACATCTGAAACAACCGGCCTACGCCGAATGGTCAGCGGCCGAGTATTCTCAGCAAATCCTTCGAGAGCGTGTCGGTCAGAATCCGTGCCCCGTCTTTGTTCAGATGTCCCTCATCTATAAATTTGGTCGGGTCGTCTTTCAGGTCCAATTCCCTGTAGTCCAGTATTGGTATGTCAAATTCTTCAGCAATGCCGCCGTAAAAGCGGTCCATTTCTCTCTCGGCTTTTTTTGTAGGGGAAAAAGTGCGATACAGGGGCGGGTAAACCAGGACCACCTTGATTCCGCAGGCCTTCATCCGGGCAATCTGCTCTCTGAACTGCCTCTCCAGCGGCAAAGAGCGTACAAAAATCAGGGAGTCGGGCCGTGCTTCCGGGTTGAAGGATGATTTCTTATACACAAAATGGCCTTTGTATGTCTTTATGTTTTTACCGTTATCTGACCATATCCTTGTGGAATGATACCTTAGTACCGGGATACTGTGGTCGACTATAAATACCGGTCCCAAGCGCAAGGCTTCTTTGAAAAACTCCCTGTCCGTCATCCAGGGCAAATAACTGTTCGTATGGTTATAGGTCAGGCCAGACACAAACCACCAGCTGTCTATGAACTGGACAACCGCCCGGGGCATTCTGTTGTGCCTGAAGTACATATTTTCCATAATGCTATGAGGCTGGAAATTGCCGCCGGCGGCAATTATGTCGTAAGAGGACAAGGCCGTTATGCTGTCGCAGACAGCCGGGTCAAAGCCTGTCATCGCCCTTGAATTCCCGAATACGGCTATATCAGCATCAATCGACCCTCCCATAACATCGGCAATAACTACCGAATTGGGGAAATTGGATGCTTTCATCCACCGTGAGAGCAACAGATCTGTTGCGAGCATCACCGGAAGCGTCGCAAACGCAAAGAGCAGCAGGTTCTTCAGGAAATGCTTCATATCAGAACTGGAAATAGATAAAAGGATTGGAGCCGGTATCGAAGCAAAGGGAGACGGCTATGACAAGAATAATGTATATGCCCCAGCGCACAGCCCTGGATCTGACTCTTCCGAGGTCCGGACCGTACTCCCGGTCGCGGTTAATGTATTCCGCGATGTTCATGACCGTTATCACCGTAAGCAGCATCAGCAACTGTCCCATTGAAATATCAATATGCCGGGATGTGCCTATAGTCTCGAGTCCCAGCGGGAAGATGTCCCGAAAGTAGTGCAGTGCGCTTCCTATATCGGGAGACCTGAAAAAAATCAAGCCTACCGTAAAGAGGGTGAAAGTGAGCAGGACCTGTCCCGATTCCTTTGCCGTAGGGAAGGCACGACCCTGTGCAATAGTGCCAAGATAGCGCCTGTTGCGACCCAGAAGAATGAGGGGCAAAAACAGCAGTGCATTGTAAACGGCCCAGACTATATACGTCCAGTTGGCGCCGTGCCACAGGCCGCTGAGAAGAAAGATTATGAAAGTGTTGCGTATGATTCCGGCCTTGCCGCAGCGGCTGCCCCCCAGCGGGTAATATACATAATCCTTGAACCAGGAGGTCAGTGATATATGCCAGCGACGCCAGAACTCGGCGATGTCACGACTCAGGAACGGCACCTTGAAGTTTTGCATCAGGCGGATGCCGAAGAGTTTGGCGCATCCTATCGCGATATCGGAATAACCCGAGAAATCTCCGTATATCTGGAAAGCGAACATTATGATGCCGAGGATGAGAATGTAACCGGGAAGAGAGTTGTAGTTAGCAAACACATAGTCGACATACCTTGCACACTCGTTGGCGACAACCACCTTCTTGAAAAACCCCCACAGCATCTGTCTCATACCGTCTACTGCAGTTCCGTAATCGAATTTGCGGTCGTGGCCGAACTGGGGAAGGAGATGAGTCGCACGTTCGATGGGGCCGGCGACCAGCTGAGGGAAAAAGCTGACGTATGCAAAGAACTGCACGATATCCTTTGTCGGCTCTGCCTTCCCGCGGTAAATGTCAATCGTATAGCTGATAGCCTGGAATGTATAGAAACTGACTCCGACGGGAAGGGCCACGTTCAGAAGCAGACCGTGCGTATCCCCTCCGAGGAACACATCGGCGAAAGATGTGACAAAGAAGTTATAGTATTTGAAGATGAAAAGTATGCCCAGATTGACTATAATGTTGAGCAAACTCAGCATCCACGCGGTCTTGGGGGAACTCTTCAGTCTGGAAATCAACAGTCCGCAAACCCAACTGAAGAGAGACGTAAAAGCAATGAGAACCAGAAATCTACGGCTCCACCACCCATAGAAGACATACGAAGCGGCCACGATCAGAATGTTCTGCCACCTGCGGCTCCGTCCGAAGACGAACCAGTAGAGACAGAATACCAGCGGCAGGAACAGCAGGAATATGTACGATGTAAAAATCATGAGGACAGTATCATATCCCTTTTTTGACCGATCTGAGAAAGGCCGGGACAAGTCCCGCAGGATACCTTTTCCGCCATTCATCAAAAGAAGGGCAGGACAAGACCGCTTCCTTACAGAAACAGTCGAAGACCGAATAATATCTTCTGTCCCAGAACGGACTAATTTCCCGGAAGAAAGACCGGATGAGGGCGAATTGCTGTCCGTCATCCACCCTGAGGGACTGATCGCAGTAGTACAATTTTATGCCGTCAAGAAGTACGGAGCGGAGCCGGAGCTGGTCAAACAGCAGTTTCGAAGCCGCAATGTGATCGAAGGTATTGTGCTTTGACAGTGATGCAGGCCTGTTGAGATAGTGATATGCGGGACCTGAAAAGGTGAACACCTTAGGACGTATCAGTTCTGCAAGTTTGGAAAAGTACATATCTTCGGATGCAGAGACCGATTCGGGGAAAGATATTCCGTTGGAAGCAAGGAACTGTCTGCTATACATCCTCATCCAGGTGTAACAGGGCGAGAAATTCGCTATCTCCTTCGAAGGATGGTAACCTGGCGTCACGCAATACCTGTTGGCCGGGGTGGCGGGTCGTGGTGGGTCGTATTCACAGAGGTAATTGGAATTTACTACCTGCTCCAGACTTTCCTTCTTGCACAGGGAATACATAACTTCCAGATAATCGGAATCAATCCAGTCGTCTGAATCCATAAAATAGAGATACTCCCCCACCGCTTCTGCAATACCGGTGTTGCGGGCGTGCGAAACACCTCTCTGACCGCTCAGCGATAGAACTTTCACACGGCTGTCGCGCGCAGCCGCTGACTCCAGTACAGACAGGGAACTGTCCGTGGAGCCGTCATCCACAAAGATCGCCTCTATGTCTTCAAGTGTCTGTCCCAGAACCGAGTCTATGCACGGCCCAAGGTATTTCCCAGTATTGTGGACAGGTATTATTACCGAAACTCTGGCCATAAAGCAGGTCTTTGAAGTTTATATCCTCCAGGAACCGTCAAGCATCTGCTCTTTCCGGGGAAATGCCTTGTTGTGTATCACCCTTGCCAGAAACGCATTTGAGAGTTTTGGACTGAATCTCTTGAGATAGGCACTGTAATCCTGACAAGACAGGAGTGCCAACATTGCAAATATGTCAGCTGTTGCATACAGGTCCACACAGGCCCTGACGTCATTTTCGACATCGGCGAAATAGGAGCGGAGAAAAGCGAAATGCTCTTCGGAGTCGATAGTCAGAGTATCCAGTACATAAAAGCGCCTCGCCGCCTGCGGCGGAATGTTCCTTTTGTGCAGTTCGTCGGCAAAAATGCGGAAATTTTCAAAATGGCGGAAGGCAGAGCCGCTCTGGTGGGCGAGTGAGTTCTCTCGTTGATAGTAATGGTAGAACGGCCCGTTGAAGATATAGCTCCTTTCCTGACATATCTCTGCCATAGCGGTGAAGTAATTGTCCTCCACTCCACCCTTGAGCAAAGGGGACTTGATATCGTTATCCTTCAGGTACTGAAGCCTGTACAACCTAAGCCATACCACAGGATAGAATCTTGTCTGAATAACGACAGGGGGATAGAAAGACGCCTCTTCTTTCACAAAGTCGAAACGTCCGGAGCGCTTGCGTTTTGAGGGGTCGTCGTATTCGAAATACCAGTTCCCGTTGATTACTACATCCTGCCCGGTCTCCAGCGCCCTGGCATACATCGCCTCAAGGTAGTCGGGGTCGAGCCAGTCGTCCGAATCCATAAAATAGACGTACTCGGAGCGGGCAAGGTCCATAGC
>CACYEB010000108.1 GCA_902773305.1 uncultured Bacteroidia bacterium | reverse complement strand
TTTTTTATCCATTTAGAAAAGAAATGATATCTTTGCGCTCCGTTTTACAAAGTGAGCAAAACTATGCAAGGATTCTGGACCGTATTGATGCTGGTATTCTCCAATGTGCTGATGACCTTGGCCTGGTATGGCCACCTCAAGCTTGCCGAGATGAAGATCACCACCGGCTGGCCGCTGATAGCCATCATTCTTTTCTCGTGGGGCATCGCCTTCTTTGAATACTGTCTTGCCGTCCCCGCCAACCGCATCGGTTTTCAAGAGAATGGGGGTCCTTTCAACCTCCTTCAACTCAAGGTGATCCAGGAGGTCATCTCGCTCACCGTATTCTCCCTCATCGTTATTTTCGTCTTCAAGGGACAGCCCATCCAATGGAATCACCTGGCGGCTTTCGCCTGCCTGATATTGGCGGTATTTTTCGTCTTCATGAAATAGCCCCGCCCATCCGCCCGTGGCATACATCCCCCTCACTCTCAGCCTTTTACACACAATCGCTTGCGTAAAACGACGCAATCGATGTTGCACAAAACGCTGATAGACAATGCGGTATGTGCCACGTGAGGGAAGAGGTTACTCCAAAACGTCTATAGGGAGATGTAGAAACTTGGATATTTGTCGTGGAGAGGCGTTGGTTTCTGCTGAAAGCAGCCAGGCAATACGTTTTTTGTCCCCGTCCGGCAATGAGAGGACTTTGGTCATGTCGGTGTATCCGGTTTCCTTTTTCAGGATACGGGAGAGTCTGCCATAAACCTTGTCAGAATCAGCAGTTACAATCTCTTTGATCTGGTATTCACTGCCGGTATTGGAGTGTACCGCTATAAGGAGGTTGTCGAAATCTGCATAAAATGATTCAAGCGCTTGATAGTCTATGCAGTTGTATTGTGAGATAATGTAGTCCGTCAACTGACGCACTTCGTCTGAGGAGCACTTTTTGGAGATGTTATCAACGATTGAGTAGGTCAGTGGCTTGTCGGCTTTCCTGAGGGCGTTTACTTCATCGACGGCACGCCTTAGATGGCGGCTTGCACGGTTCATTTGCAGAGGTGCCGAATATGGGTTCGGGCTGTGTGCGTATTTGAGGAAGTTCCATTGGTAATCTTCAGCTTTATTGCAGAGACTTTTCTCCACCGGATTGTTGTAAAGATAGGAAATGGCGGTCCGGACCTTTTTGCCGCCCGTCTTGGGCGCGCTTCCGAATCTATGCTTAAAGAACTGGCCTTTGCGTGAATAATGTGAGTTGCGTTTCCTTGAAAACCGGGAAGTATACTCCCTGACAAAAGATGACATTGTCACACGGGATGGAGCTGAAATCAGTACGTGGATGTGGTCATACATCAAGCACAGACCGAGAACCTGAATGGCGTATTTGCGCGCCAATGTGCAAAATAATGTGAAGAATACGATAAAATCCCTGATGGAGTAGAAAATGAGAAAACCGCCTAAAGTCCTCTGATAGATATGATTAAGCGAACCTGCCCTGAAAACTCTGAATCTCCCCTTCATAACTTCCCCTCATTTTGATTTATCCAAATGTAGTGAATTTGGCCACTTCATTGCAAATAAAAATAACGGCCGTGGCAGGCAACGTGCTTAGTGCCAGCCTTTTACACACAATCGCTTGCGTAAAACGACGCAAGCGATGTTGTACAAAGTGCTGATAGTCAAGGAGGTGGGTGCCACGAGGAAATATCTTCTTCCAGCAACGGCCTTACCTGAGATATAGCTCTGCAGTGTGAACCGGCCGACTTCTTGTTCCGGCCCCTGTGGAAGCCGTGGGCGGTGTTAAAACCGAAAAAAACGTGGGGCGGAACCCAATGATGGATTCTTCAGCGGGTCAGACGCAGATAGAGTGGCTTCAGGCGGAACGGGATACGCAACAGGCCCAGCAGGAGGCGCCGCAGGGCCGTTTTCCATCCCGGGCCGGGGACGTCGAGCAGTTCGGCCACATATAGTCGGTCAGTGAGTTGCAGCAGGGGGTCCTTGTCTTGGCGGTAACTCTCCTCCACAACCGGATCCCGGAAGACGGAGCGCATCTCTCCGATGAACGATTGATAATCCAGCACGTTTTCCCGCAGTATCGCCCGGGCGTCTTCCAGAGTCAGGGAGCGGTTCCACTGGTGCTTGCGCAGGCGCCGGAAAGCCGCCTTGTGCAGCAGGAAGCGGATCTGAGGGAAATGGGACGACAGGAAGCGGCAGTGGGGGCTGCCAAGGTAGTGCTCCTCCAGTTCTGCACACAGCAGGTTGCTGGTCAGGAACATCAGTTGGCGTGTGCTGTTGAAGACGTCCACCGTGATGGAGCCCGGACGCTTCCGGTAGGCGTACAGTATGTCCGGTATGCATATGATCCGGGAAATGTGAGCAAGATAGCAGAGGTTGAAGTACATATCTTCGGGATAGGCTCTGCGGTCGGCCGGGAAACGCACCCTCCACCGTTCGATGATGTCCCGTCGGAACAGGCGGTTCCACACTTCCCAACGGATTGCGCGCCTGCGGAACGGTCCGGTCAGGAACGCGTACCTGGCTTCTTCGCTCTCCAGCAGCAATTCTTCCTGCTCCATCGCGGGAAGCAGTTTCTCCCCGTCAGGAAAGGTCCTGGCGCCGAAGACTACCATTTCGTAGCCCGCATCCATTTTCGGCACCGTCTTCTCCAACAAAGCGGAATCCATCACGTCGTCGCTGTCCAGCAAATAGATATAGCGGCCGCCGGCAGCTTCCAACCCGGCGTTTCGGGCGGCGGACTGCCCCCCGTTCTTCTGGTGGATGGCCAGCACCCTGGAATCCCGTGCGGCGTAGTCGTCTATAATGATGCCGCTGCCGTCCGGGCTTCCGTCGTCCACCAGGATCAGCTCCAGGTCAGCGAAACTCTGGGCAAGGGCGCTGTCGATGCACTCACGCAGATAGGGTTCGCAATTGTAAACCGGAACGATGATGCTGACGGCAGGCATAACGGAATTCAATCAGTCATTGTCATTATCGGGAAGAATCCCTTCATAGTGCAAACTTATAAAAATATGCGGAACTCCTTTACGGGTAATTGCCGGATATGCGTGTGGATTGCATTTGATTCGGCAAAAAAAGTAGTACCTTGCGCGGCTTTTGGTGATTCCCTTATGAAGATTTCGCTGGACGGACATTACGGATACAGGCGGTTGATTCTCTCGTCTGTTCCCAGCATCGCAATGATTCTGGTGGGCAGCATCTACAGCGTTGTGGATGGCCTTTTCGTATCGAATTTTGTGGGTACGACTGCGTTCGCCGCTTTGAATGTCATCTGGCCGGCGGTGATGCTGGTGGGTGCGCTGGGGCTTATGGTGGGGACCGGCGGCTCTGCGCTGGTGGGCAAGACGATGGGCGAGGGCGACCGCGAGCGGGCGTCGGTCATCTTCAGTATGCTGGTGAAGTTCGTGATTGTGCTGTCGATGGTATTTATGGTGCCGATGCTGCTGCTGATGGAGCCGCTGGCAAGACTGCTCGGCGCACAGGGGGAGATGGTGCACCAATGTGTCATCTACGGAAGCATCTGTACCGTCGGCCTGCCGGCGTTTATGCTGCAGATGGCTTTCCAGTCCTTCTTTATGGCTGCCGAAAAGCCGCAGCTGGGCACCGTTATGTCTATTGTGTGTGCGGTGACCAATATGGCGCTGGACGCACTGTTCATATTGGTCTTTGACTGGGGACTGGCCGGAGCCGCCGCGGCATCTATGGTGGCCT
>CACYEB010000107.1 GCA_902773305.1 uncultured Bacteroidia bacterium | reverse complement strand
GGTGTAGAAATCGCTGATGCCGTTTTTCTCCCAGCAGGAGAGGGTCATTATGTTCCAGTCGAAAAAGTTGAACACCCCGTCGCCGTCATCGTCAAAGACGTACATATAGTTGATGTTGTGTATGCCGTCGCGCGGATATTCAATAATCAGGTTGAGGTCTGCCTTGCCGTTGCCAGTCTAGTCGGCCCATTTGATAATTAGGTCGTACTTGCCGTCACGGTTGCGGTCCACCAGCAGGCAGTCGTTCACGGTGTCACCCTCAATGTCGCCCTCTTTCATATTGCCGTCCTCGTCCAGCCAGAGAATGTCGATGTCACCGTATATGTGGCTCTTCACTGCATCCTGCCGTCCGTCACCGTTCAGATCCAGGAACTCAGGCCCCTCGCCGACCGGCACGCGCAGCGGCATGATCCGGTTGCCCTGATTCCAATACGGCTGCGCCTGGGCAGAAATTGCTGCCGACAGGACCAACATCAGGATGACAATTCTTTTCATACACTTATATTGCTTTTCTCCGAACTGGTGCGGATGAATATATTTTTGAGGCCCTTATGGAGCGGGTGCCTCCGCGCCACTTTGGCGAATATTCTACAATCCGGTATAAGAGGATGGCGTGATGGCCCTCAGTTCTTCCTTGACACTGTCGCTTACCGACAGGGAGTCTATGAAATCGCCGATGGTTTTCTGGCTGACGCCCTCTCCGGTGCGGGTCAGCGCCTTGAGTGTCTCATAGGGGTTGGGATACCCCTCGCGGCGGAGAATGGTCTGTATGGCTTCGGCCACCACTGCCCAGTTATTTTCAAGATCGGCCTTCAGCTTGTCTTCATTCAAAATCAACTTGCCAAGGCCTTTCTTTAGCGATTCCAGCGCAATTACGCTGTGTGCAATGGGCACGCCCACGTTGCGAAGCACGGTGGAATCGGTGAGGTCGCGTTGCATCCTGGAGATGGGTAATTTGGCGCTGAGGTGATGATAAACTGCATTTGCGATGCCCAGATTGCCTTCTGCATTCTCGAAATCGATGGGATTGACCTTATGCGGCATAGCCGATGAACCGACTTCGCCCGCTACTACCCGCTGACGGAAATACTCCATCGAAATGTAAGTCCAAATGTCACGGGAAAGGTCAATCAATATGGTGTTGATGCGAGCAAGGCAGTCGAATATGGCCGCCAGATTGTCGTAGTGCTCTATCTGGGTGGTGGGCCAGGAGTGCGACAGGCCCAGTTTTTTCTCTACGAAACCGTCGGCGAAGGTTTTCCAGTCTATCGATGGATAGGCCACGTGATGGGCGTTCATATTGCCGGTGGCGCCGCCGAACTTGGCTGGATAGGATAATGATTCCAATTGTCGTATCTGCTCTGCCAGCCGGACGGCGAACACGCCGAATTCCTTGCCCAGGCGGGTGGGGGATGCCGGTTGTCCGTGGGTGCGGGCCAGCATAGGTACATCTTTCCACTCTTTCTCAAATCCGCATATTACTCCGCAAACCTCCTCCAAAAGAGGCATATACACATCTGCGACGCCCTCTTTGAGAGAAAGCGGCACGCTGGTGTTATTAATGTCCTGGGAGGTGAGACCGAAATGGACGAACTCGCCGTAGCGGGCATCAATGCCCAGCGTGGCAAACTTCTGTTTGATAAAGTATTCCACCGCCTTGACGTCGTGGTTGGTGGTGCGTTCTATCTGTTTTACCACGGCTGCGTCGCTCTCCGAAAAACCGCGGTACAAAGCTCTGAGCCTTTCGAAATTAAGAGGATCGAACCCTGCCAGTTGCGGCAGGGGCAATTCGCACAGGGAAATGAAATACTCTATTTCCACCCTCACGCGGTAGCGTATCAGGGCGAATTCAGAGAAGTACTCTCCCAGTCTTGCGGTTTTGGAGTGATAGCGTCCGTCAACGGGCGATACGGCGGTGAGCGGTGTTAACATATTTTTCGATTTATAGGAAATGAGCCTCAAAGTTACTAATTTTGACGACACTAATCATCGATTATATGAGAAACCTTTCAATTATGGCCGTAGCATCTGCTTTGTGTGTCCTGGCCGCCGCGTGCGACAGTAACCGGGCGCAGGACGATTTCAAGTATTGTGTTGATGAATTTGCCGATATCGGGGTCATCAAATACCGGATTCCCGACTGGGAGTCGCTGCCTCTGCAGGAAAAGGAGTATGCCTATTATCTGGCAGAAGCGGCGAAGTGGGGCCGCGACATAATCTGGGAGCAGAACTGCGAGTATAATATGCCCATCCGCAAGGCCTTGGAGACCATAATCAAGTCATACGGCGGTGATCGCAGCGGGGAGAGGTGGGAGCAGTTTATGGTGTATGCCAAAAGGGTATTCTTCTCGAACGGTATCCATCACCATTATGGCGAGCACAAGTTCTTTCCCGAGTGCAACCGCGAGTTTATGGCGCAGCTGTTTGCAGAATGCGGCATCGGGGATGACGGCCTTATAGATGTGATATACAGTCCGGATATCGCCCCGGTGCGCAAATACCAGGGTACCGACCGGGATATGATACTGGCCTCTGCAAATCATCTTTACGAAGGTGTTACCCAGGCCGAGGCGGAGAAATTCTATGCCGATATGGAGGACCCCGCCGACCCTCATCCCATCTCCTACGGTCTCAACAGCCGTTTGATCAAGGATGCCGACGGCAACCTGACGGAGTTGAAATATACCACCGACGGCCTTTACGCACCGGCTCTGACAAAAATATGCGAGAACTTGGGAAAAGCCTCTGAAGTGGCACCCAGCGAGCGTCAGAAGCAGATTATCGCCGACCTTGTGGACTATTTCCGTACCGGTGACCTCCGGCTCTGGGACAAATATAACATCGAATGGGCAGATGATACCCTATCCCGGGTCGATTTCATAAACGGCTTCATTGAAGTTTACGGCGATCCCCTTGGCCTGAAGGGAAATTTTGAGGCAATGGTCAATTTCAAGGACGAAGAGGCCAGCCGCCGTACAGAGATAATCAGTGCCAATGCCCAGTGGTTCGAAGACAATTCGCCCATCGACCCCCGTTTCCGCAAGGCTCAGGTAAAAGGCGTATCGGCTAAGGTTATCAATGCCGTGGTGATTGCGGGTGACACTTATCCCTCCACCGCCATAGGCATCAACCTCCCCAACGCTGACTGGATACGCAAGGAGCACGGCAGCAAGTCGGTGACAATCGCCAACATCACCGAAGCCTACGACCTTGCCGCCAACGAAAAACCCGCCAGCATGCTCTCTGAGTTTGCCTGGGATGATGCCGAACGGGAGCGTATCAAGAAGTACGGCTTCATTACCGATAATCTCCATACGGACTTGCACGAGTGCCTTGGCCACGGTTCGGGCCAGCTGCTGGAAGGGACCAATCCCAATGCCCTTAAAGAGTATAGTTCCACGCTTGAGGAAGCCCGGGCCGACCTGTTCGCCCTCTACTATCTGGCCGATCCGAAACTGGTGGAACTTGGCCTTTTGCCCGACCCCGAAGCCTACAAGGCAGAATATGACAGCTATATACGCAACGGCATCTTTACGCAGTTCACCCGCATTGAACCGGGCAAGCAAAATACCGAGGCGCATATGCAG
>CACYEB010000106.1 GCA_902773305.1 uncultured Bacteroidia bacterium | reverse complement strand
GCCGTCTTGGAATAGCTGCGAAATTCTATAGCGCACTTGCGGGCTCCGCGAATCTCGTAGATGGAGTGGGGGATGTCGGGATCTTGTATGTAAGCCTCATATGCGGCATCGTAAAAAATAAGCACGTCATTGCGCAGGGCATAATTTACCCATTTGCGAAGTTCCTCACGGGAGATTACCGTTCCGGTAGGATTATTGGGGTAGCAGAGATAGACTACATCTACCCGCCTGTTGGGAATCTCAGGGGTGAAATTGTTCTCTGCTGTACAAGGGAAATATATGACATTCGACCACCTGTCGTGTATGTCTTTTTCTCCTGAACGCCCAATCATGGAATTTGAGTCGAGATAAACCGGATATATCGGGTCTGTGACGCCTATGGAATTGTCCCAGCGGATCAGTTCCTGTATGTTGCCGGTGTCGCTTTTGGCACCGTCGTTAATAAACACCTCGTCGATGTCAAGATGGATGCCGCGCGGCAGATAATCATTCTTTATAATAGCATCCCTCAAAAAAGGATAACCTTGTTCGGGACCGTATCCGCGGAATGTCTCCTCCCGCCCCATTTCATCGACTGCCCTGTGCAGAGCCGCCACTACTGCAGGCGCCAGTGGCCTGGTGACATCTCCCGTGCCGAGGCTGATGACGTTGACATTTTTGTGTGCCGACTTGAATGCGTTCACCTTGCGGGCCACGTCAGCAAATAGATAGTTGCCGGGTAACTTCAGGAAGTGTTCGTTAACAAGTGCCATATTCTATATCTCCTTCATATACGATATCAGCAGGGCCGCTCAGGTATACATGCCCTGCGGGTGAGTTCCATTCTATATCAAGATTGCCGCCGTCCATCTCTATGGTTACCTTATCTGAGGCCCGGCCACTGAGCAGTGCGGCCACCGCGGTCGCGCATGCTCCGCTGCCGCAAGCCTTTGTAATGCCACTGCCTCTTTCCCAGACCCGTGTGCGTATCCTTTTGGGAGAGAGAACCTTTGCGAACTCTATGTTGCATCGAAGAGGAAATACCGGGTCCTTTTCCAAGACTGCCCCGTATCCCGATATATCCATAGTGTCAGCATCGTCGCAGAATACAACATAGTGGGGGTTACCCATAGAAACGAACATTCCCCTGAATTTTCGCCCCAGTGCCTCCAACTCGGTCTCTTTGCCAAACGCGCCGGTAAACTGGCTGTTGCATTCGATAGAGGGCTCCAACATATCTACTATCACATTTTCTACCGCGTCTGTGTCCCTGTTTATCTTCAACCAAAGATTCTTTACGCCGGAAGCTGTCTTCAGACGGATCAGACTCTTGCGGCTGAGTCCTTTCTCATAAATGTATTTCCCTATGCAGCGGGAGGCATTGCCGCACATATCGGCTTCGCTTCCGTCAGCATTGAAAATGCGCATTGTGAAGTCAGCGTCATTTGTATCAGCCTTGCCAATCAACACCAGACCGTCGGCTCCGATGCCATTGTGGCGGTCGCTCCACATTACCGCTGCTGCCGACGGGTCGGCAACATTATACAGGGAGGTATCGACATATATATAATCGTTGCCCGCCCCTTGCATCTTGGTGAAGTGAATGGTGTGTTTCATTTTGTCTGTTTCCCGATGCAATTTTAGGCAGTAGCGAACAAATAACAAGCGCTATACACCATTTTCTTTGCTTGAAAATGTGCGTTTAATTTCAAATTTGAAGTATTAAGCTGTTTCGCCGACTGATTCTATTGATTAATTTCCTTATCACTTAATAAATTACCTATTGTGTCATTTATGTAGATATTTAATCTGCCCAACCCTATTCCTGTGCTCTCCAGTTGCTTACTTTTGCGGCAAAACCGATAGAAAGAAACGTGAGTATGGTAGAAAATGGTCTTTATCAAAGCAGCTGGGAACACGATAGCTGTGGCGTCGGGATGGTAGTCAACATCCACGGAGGGAAAACCCACCAACTTGTAGAAGATGCACTTACAGTGCTCGAAAATATGCGTCACCGTGGTGCCGAAGTGGGCAAAGACGGCGACGGTGCCGGCATTCTGTTGCAGATCCCACATGAGTTTATTCTTCTCTCAGGAATACCTGTCCCCGAGAAAGGCAAGTATGCCACAGGACTGGTCTTCCTGCCCAAAGACGTTGCCCGCCAACAGGATATCCTGGCAATCATTATGGAAGAGATTGAGCGTGAAGGATTGCAACTGATGCATTTGCGTCAGGTCCCAGTTGTGTCTGAATGCCTGGGCGACAGGGCCCTTGCTACAGAGCCGGACATTAAACAGATTTTCATAACCGGCATTTCCGACGATAAGCTGAATGCCTTTCCGAAGACTCTGTATTTGGTACGGAAACGGATAGAAAACCGTATCAATGACAAGGATTTCTACTTTTGTTCATTGAGCAACTCCAGTATTGTATATAAAGGAATGCTCTCGAGTGTTCAGTTACGCCAGTTCTACCCGGACCTGACCAACCCCTATTTCACAAGCGGTTTGGCTGTGGTGCATTCTCGCTTCAGTACCAACACTTTCCCGACCTGGTCGCTGGCGCAGCCTTTCCGTCTCCTTGCCCATAATGGCGAAATAAATACAATCCGTGGCAACAGAGGGTGGATGCAGGCGCGAGAGAGTGTGCTCAGCTGCGAGGCCCTGGGGAACATCCGCAATATATCGCCCATAATCCAACCTGGGATGTCCGATTCGGCAAGTCTCGATAATGTTCTGGAATTCTTCATAATGAGCGGGATGAGCCTGCCGCACGCAATGGCCCTGCTGATCCCGGAATCATTCAATGACAAGAACCCTATCCCGGAAGATCTGAAGGCCTTCTATGAATATTACTCAATCCTTATGGAACCTTGGGACGGCCCGGCGGCACTGCTGTTCTCAGACGGCCGCTTTGCAGGCGGTATGCTGGACCGCAACGGACTTCGACCGGCGCGCTACACAATTACCAAGAGCGACACCATGGTGGTTGCCTCCGAGGTTGGAGTGATGGATTTTGACCCGGCGCAAGTGGTGGAGAAGGGACGTCTTCAACCCGGAAAGATACTGCTGATCGACACACAGGAGGGTAAAATATATTATGATGGCGAGATCAAACGTACACTTGCCGAGGAGCATCCATACCGTCAGTGGCTGTCAACCAACCGCATCCAGCTTGAAAAACTGCACAGCGGACGTCACGTGCCAAATGCCGTGGACAATCTTCTTACAAAGGAACTGATGTTCGGATATGGAGAGGAGGATATTTCTGCAACGATAATTCCGATGGCCACCGCAGCCCAGGAACCCACCGCCTCTATGGGCAACGATACGCCGCTGGCAGTGATTTCCAGCAGGCCCCAGGTATTCTTTGATTATTTCAGACAGCAATTTGCACAGGTCACCAACCCCGCCATAGACTCTATCCGCGAAAGTCTGGTAATGAGTCTTGAAGAGTATATCGGCCGTGTCGGAGCCGGAATCCTGAACCCGGACGAGAGCAATTGCAAGATGGTGCGCCTGCCGCATCCAATTCTGAATAATACCCAACTGGATATTCTATGCAATATCCGCTATAAAGGTTTCAATACCATCAAACTTCCTATTACATTCACCGGTGATTTGCGCTTTGCACTGGACAAACTCTGCAAGGATGCGGAGCGGTGCGTAGATGAAGGTTACAACTATATAATTCTCTCAGACAGGGATGTTGACAAGACGCATATAGCAATCCCCAGCCTGCTGGCCGTCTCTGCGGTGCATCATTACCTGATTTCTGTTGGCAAAAGGGTGCAGACGGCACTAATAGTTGAGAGCGGCGAGATACGCGAAACCATGCACGCTGCGCTGCTGTTGGGCTATGGGGCATCGGCCTTATGCCCTTATATGGTATTTGCCATATTGGACGATCTTGTCACAAGGGGCAAGATACAGGAGGACTATCTTACAGCCGAAACCAATTACATCAAGGCGGTGCGCAAGGGTCTTCTTAAGATAATGGCCAAAATGGGCATTTCCACCATCCGCAGCTATCGAGGTGCCAAAATATTCGAGAGTGTTGGCCTATCTGAATCGCTTCTGAGGGATTATTTCGGCACCGAGGTCAGCACAATAGGAGGAGTGGGCCTGGAAAAGATTGCGGCTGATGCCAAGGCTTTTCACAATTTGGCATATCATCAGCAGAGTGACCTGCTCCCCAATATGGGCCGCTTCCACTGGCGCCGGGACGGCATTCGGCACGCCTGGAACCCTGATACTATCGCCAAACTGCAACTTGCCTGCCGTAGGGGCAGCTATGAATTGTACAAGCAATTTTCTGCGCTTGCAGACAATAAGTCCGAGCCGATATTCATAAGGGACTTTATGGATGTCAAGTCCAATCCGATACCGCTGGAAGAAGTGGAGTCGGTAGAGAGCATCATAAAGAGATTTGTCACCGGAGCAATGTCATTCGGAGCCCTGAGCAAAGAGGCTCACGAGACAATTGCACTTGCTATGAATAAGCTTGGTGCAAGAAGTAACACCGGCGAGGGTGGTGAAGATTCGGCACGATATCACACCGATGTAGACGGCGTCAGCCTCAGCTGCAAGACCAAGCAGGTAGCTTCGGGACGTTTTGGAGTGACCACGGAATATCTTGTAAATGCAGAAGAAATCCAGATCAAGGTGGCCCAGGGCGCCAAGCCCGGCGAGGGGGGACAACTTCCCGGCTTCAAGGTCAATGAGGTCATAGCCAAAACACGTCATTCAATACCCGGCATTTCGCTGATTTCGCCGCCGCCCCATCACGATATCTATTCAATTGAAGATCTTGCGCAGTTGATATTTGATTTGAAGAATGTCAATCCCACAGCCAAGGTTAGCGTCAAACTGGTTTGTGAGAGCGGTGTTGGGACTATCGCCGCCGGCGTGGCTAAGGCCAAGGCGGATTTGATTGTGCTCAGCGGCGCTGAGGGCGGCACGGGCGCCAGCCCGGCTTCAAGTATGCGTTTTGCCGGGATTCCGCCCGAAATAGGCCTTTCAGAGGCACAGCAGACACTGGTGCGCAATGGTCTTCGCGGTCAGGTCCGCCTGCAGGTGGACGGTCAGATAAAGACGGGTCGGGATGTCATATTGATGGCTCTGCTGGGGGCCGACGAGTTTGGATTCGGCACAACCGCGCTTATTGTGCTGGGCTGCGTGATGATGCGCAAGTGCAGCCAGAATACCTGCCCGATGGGAGTAGCCACCCAGGACCCCAGGCTACGAGAGCATTTTATGGGCAAGGTAGAGCATCTGGTCAACTATTTTACTTTTCTGGCTACCGAAGTTCGCGAATATCTGGCCAAGATGGGGCTACGCTCGCTGAACGAGGCAGTCGGCCGCACCGATTTGATACGGACGGAGCCTTCGCCTCTGGACTTTAGCCGTATTCTTTATCAGGAAAAAGGCGCTCTCCACCACACAGAAGACAAGTCATATGTTCTTGATGATGTCCTGGACTGCAGTATGATTAAAGCGTCTGCAGCAGCCATCGAAAAAGGCGAAGAGGTGACACTTGATTTTCCTGTCCACAACACTGACCGTGCTGTCGGCTCTATGCTCTCGGGCGTAATAGCCGCCAGATACGGCAATGACGGCCTTGCAGAGGAAACCATCAATATCAAGTTCAAGGGCTCTGCCGGGCAGTCGTTCGGTGCATTTCTGGCAAAAGGCGTCTCTTTCAAGCTTGAAGGTGAGACCAACGACTATTTTGCCAAAGGCCTCAGTGGCGGACATATCGCCATATTGCCGCCGCGCAGCAGCGATTTTGCCGCAGAGGATAACATCATAGCCGGTAATACCGGCCTCTACGGTGCCACATCCGGAGAGTTGTATGTCAATGGCCGCGTTGGCGAGAGGTTTGCCGTGCGCAACTCGGGAGCGATAGCTGTGATTGAGGGGGCCGGTGACCATTGCTGCGAATATATGACTGGAGGTCGCGTAGTGGTGTTGGGTGAGACGGGTCGCAATTTTGCCGCCGGTATGAGTGGCGGAGTTGCCTATGTATGGAACAAGAAAGGCGACTTTGACTATTTCTGCAATATGGATATGGTAGAAATCAATCTTGTAGAAGAGGCTCAGTGCCGCAAGGAACTGCTTGAACTGGTGCGCCAGCATTATCGTTACACCGGATCCAAGCTGGCCCGCACAATGCTGGACGACTGGCCGCGCTACGTGAGTGAATTTGTGCAAGTCGTGCCTATAGAATACAAACGTGTGCTGCAGGAAGAGCAGATGCGTAAGTTGCAACAGAAGATAGCAGAAGTACAAAGGGATTATTGATAAGGAGCATCGATTATGGGAAATCCAAAAGCATTTATCGAGGTGGCACGGCAAGAGGCCGGCTACCGTCCGATACACGACAGGATTCACGACTTTGGAGAGGTTGAGCAGACTCTTAACTCCAAGGACCGCCGCACACAGGCGTCCCGCTGTATGGACTGCGGAGTCCCTTTCTGCCACTGGGCGTGCCCGCTTGGCAATAAGGCTCCGGAATGGAATGACGCCCTGTACAAGGGTGACTGGGAGTTGGCCTATAAGTTGCTCTCTTCTACAAACCCTTTTCCTGAGTTTACCGGGAGGATATGCCCGGCGCTTTGTGAGAAGGCCTGCGTGTTGAATCTTTTCAGCCACGAGCCTACCACAAACCGGGAAAACGAGGCGTCCATCACCGAGATGGCCTTCCGTGAGGGTTTTGTGGCTGTGCGCAAACCTAACAGGAATGGCAAAAGGGTCGCAGTAATCGGCGCCGGCCCGGCCGGTCTGGCTGCGGCCGATGCCTTGAATATCAAGGGCTATGCAGTAACTGTCTTTGACAAAAATGAGGCGCCGGGCGGCCTGCTTCGCTTCGGTATCCCAAACTTCAAGTTGAACAAGGCGATCATAAACCGGCGCGTGGACGTTTTGATGCAAGAAGGGATAGAGTTCTCCCTTGGCCAGGCTGTAGATGACATCGCTCCATTGGCTTCTGAATATGATGCGGTGGTGGTTGCCACAGGCACTCCGGTGCCGCGCGACCTGAAGGTTCCCGGGCGTGAACTTAAAGGGGTGCATTTTGCCCTCGAGATTCTTTCGCAGCAGAACCGTGTTCTCGCCGGAGCCGAATTCTCTAAAGAAGAGCGCATCACTGCCAAGGGCAAGGATGTGCTTGTCATAGGCGGCGGCGACACCGGAAGCGACTGCATAGGCACTGCCCACCGGCAGGGAGCCTCCAGTGTGACACAGATAGAGATTATGCCACGTCCGGCAGATGGCCCCGATGACCCTCAGAACCCCTGGCCAAACTTCCCGCGCACTTTCAAGACCACGTCTTCTCACGAGGAAGGGTGCATACGCCGCTGGAATATCAACACTCTGGAGTTCCTGGGCGAGAATGGCACGCTTACCGGTGTGAAGGTGCAGGAAATTGACTGGAAGCCTAACCCGGACGGCGGCCGGCCGATTATGGTGGAGAAAGGCAAGCCCGAAATAATCAAGGCAGAACTGGTGCTGCTGGCTATGGGCTTCTTCAAGCCTGAGCATCCCGCATATCCCGCCAACGTGTTTATTTGCGGCGATGCTGCAAATGGGCCATCGCTGGTGGTTAAGGCGCTCGCCAGCGGACGTGATGCAGCCGGGAAAGTGGATACATTTTTAAGTAAGTAGTATGCCGTCGACCAAATATATTTTCGTTACCGGAGGCGTGGTCAGCAGCCTTGGGAAGGGCATCATATCCTCTTCTATAGGCAAGCTGCTGCAGGCGCGTGGCTATAAGATTACAATCCAAAAATTTGACCCCTATATCAATATCGACCCGGGGACTCTTAACCCCTATGAGCACGGTGAGTGCTCTGTCACGACCGACGGAATGGAAACCGACCTGGACCTTGGCCACTACGAGCGTTTCACAGGCATCAGGACCACCCGGCACAATTCCCAGACTACAGGCAGGATATACAAGGCCGTGATTGACAAGGAGAGAAGCGGCGAATATCTTGGCCATACCATTCAGGTTGTGCCGCACATCACAGACGAAATCAAGCGGCGCATCCGCTATCTGGGCGAGACAGACAGCTATGATTTTGTGATTACGGAGATAGGCGGCACGATAGGCGACATCGAGAGCGCCCCGGTTCTTGAGGCTATACGTCAGATGAAGTGGGAACTGGGACGTGATGCGGTGTGCATACATCTGACTTACGTTCCTTATCTAAAGGCGGCCGACGAACTCAAAACCAAGCCGACTCAGCATAGCGTCAAGGAACTTCAGGCCAACGGAATTCAGCCTGACATACTGATTCTTCGCACAGAGAAACACCTTGACGATCATATGAGAGCCAAGGTGGCCGGTTTCTGCAATGTGGATCTGGAATGCGTGATACAGAGCGAAGATTTGCCCAGCATTTATGAAGTACCGGTAAATATGCAGAAACAGGGACTCGATGCTGCCATTATGCGTAAAATGGGTATTCCGGTGGGCGAAACGCCTAAGCTTGGCCAGTGGAACCGTTTTCTTGAGTTGCGGCGCAACGCTTCTGAAACAGTCAATATCGGCCTGGTTGGCAAATACGATCTTCAAGATGCGTACAAAAGTATCAGTGAGAGCCTAAGTCACGCCGCCACATACAACAACCGTAAGGTAAACATCACATTTATCAATTCTGAGCAGCTTGAATCAAAGGATAGCCCGGCCTGGACGACGCTGAAAGAGCAGGACGGACTGGTGATATGCCCCGGCTTTGGCCAGAGGGGGATTTCTGGCAAAATATCGGCCACCAGATATGCCCGGGAAAACGACATTCCTTGTTTCGGCATTTGCCTGGGAATGCAGATGATGGTGATTGAATTTGCCCGCAATGTGCTTGGCTATTCCGATGCCGACAGCACAGAGATGAAT
>CACYEB010000105.1 GCA_902773305.1 uncultured Bacteroidia bacterium | reverse complement strand
GCAGTTTCGGCTTCGCCCATCCTCTCTGCAAGGCAGGCGTGGTAGCGCAGCAGTTTCAAGAACTGGCCCGACACGGAGGCGACTATCATCTGGATGGGATACCGCTTGGAGTTCTCACCGAAATAAAATGCGATCCTGTAGGCTTTAGCGGCGTTCTTTTCGCAAATTGCGCCCGCCAGCTCGAATGCAGAGAACTCCCGGCTAATACCCACGCTCTGTTCTATCATTCCGCAGGTGATCAGATTGCCGGAAGTAATGTCCTTGCGCAGTTTGTCCACAGCCAGCGCAATCTTTGACAGGTCCACGCCGCACGCTTCGAAAAGCATCTGGGAGGCACCCTCTTCCAGTTGCAGGTGTTCGCTGCGGGCAAAATCCTCTATCCATCCGATAATCTTCCACTCCCTGACCTGCTCGCACTCGAGCGCTACGCCTACTTCGGAGGCGCGTTTATAAAACTTGGTGCGTTTGTCGATGTTTTTGCCCGAAGTGGAGTCGGTGGGTGTCTTATAGCATATTACCAATACCGTGGTGGGCATCAGATGGTCGAAGTAAGATTCGATGCGTTCGATGTTCTTAAGTCCCTGGGCCTCTTTTACCACAATCAGCTGCCGGCTCACCATCATCGGAAACTGGCGGGCGTGGCTCACAATCTCCTCGGGGGTGGTGTCGGCACCGTAATAAACCATCTGCCCGAAATCCCTCTCCTCTTCGGTCAGGACAGTGGCCATCAACAAATTGCAGATCCTGTCGATATAGTAGTGCTCCTTGCCGTAGAGCAGGTAGAAGGGCTTTATGTTGCCACTCCGGATGTCAGACTCTATTTGTGCGACAAGGGCGCCGCTGTCTACAGTTTGCTTTGCCATAACGGCTTCTAAGATACGCCAATTTTTCTATCTTTGCAATGAAGAGCCGCTATGGACAAGATATTCGATCCCATCAGAAAGAAGTTCGTGAAACTTACACCGGAAGAGCAGGTCCGCCAGCACGTGATCCGGACCCTTACCGGCTGCTACGGCTATCCAGAGACCCATCTGGCAGTGGAATATGGCTTCAAATACAACAATCTGCAGTACCGCTCCGACGTGGTGGTGTTCAACCGTGCCCTGCAGCCTCGGCTGCTTGTGGAGTGCAAGGCTCCGTCGGTGAAACTGTCGATGGATGTCATAGACCAGGTTGTGCGCTACAACCGTGTGCTGGACGTACCCTTTATCCTGATTACGAACGGAGAAGTTTTTTACCTTTGCAGGCGCGATGCCCAGGGCGACTATCTGCAACAGAGCAGGATGCCCTCTTTTGACGAATTGTGCCAGGAATGATAGACTTGAACGACAGCATCATATTCAAGACCGTCACCGAAGAAGCGGCGGCGATTGGCGTGCGGGCCTTCGTGATAGGGGGCTACGTGCGCGACTGGTTTATGCACCGGGACAACAATGATGTGGATATCGTGGTGGAGGGAAGCGGCATCGCCCTGGCAGAGCGGGTGGCGGCCAGACTCCATTCCAAGGTCACCGTCTTCCGCAATTTCGGCACAGCGATGTTCCGGTACAAAGGAACCGAGGTGGAATTCGTGGGGGCCCGGCGGGAATCTTACGACCGCTCTTCGCGCAAGCCTTTCGTAGAAGACGGCACTCTTGAAGAGGACCAGGCACGCCGTGACTTCACCATCAACGCCATGGCGTTCAGCCTTCAGAAAGAAGATTACGGGACCCTGGTTGATCCGTTCGGCGGCATCGCTGACATCGCGGCAAAGAAAATCCGGACACCTTTGGACCCCGATACGACCTACAGCGATGACCCGTTGCGTATGCTGCGGGCTGTCCGTTTCGCCACCCGGCTTGGCTTTGACATAGTCCCGGAATCCATCGAATCGATGCGCCGTAACCGGGACCGGCTGCAGATTCTCTCCAAGGAGCGTATAGCTGACGAACTTAACAAGATACTGATGACAGAGCACCCCTCCCGTGGCTTCTGCCTGCTGGACGAGTGCGGGTTGCTGGAGTTGATCCTGCCCGAGATTACCGCCCTGAAAGGGGTGGAGACCGTGGGAGGCCGGGGTCATAAAGACAATTTCGCCCATTCGCTCAAGGTTCTGGACAATGTGGCCGAGGTCAGTGACAATCTCTGGCTCCGCTGGGCCGCGTTGCTGCACGACATCGGAAAGGCTCCCACCAAGAAGTGGGACGATAAGATAGGCTGGACCTTCCACAACCACGACTTTGTCGGTGCCAAGATGGTCAAGGGGGTGTTCATCCGCCTAAAACTGCCGGTGAGTGAGAAATTGCCGTACGTACAGAAGATGGTGGGCCTGCATTTGCGCCCCATAGCGCTCGTTACCGACATCGTGACTGACTCTGCAGTGCGCCGGCTGTTGTTCGATGCCGGCGATGACATAGACGATTTGATGATTCTCTGCAAGGCCGATATCACATCCAAGAACGAGATGAAAGTGGAGACCTTCAAGGCCAATTATGAGTTGGTGCGGCAGAAGATGGCCGAGGTTGAGGCGAAAGACCGCATACGCAACTTCAAGAATCCCATCACCGGCGAGATTGTGATGAAGCGCTACAATATAGAGCCCAGCAATATCATCGGCCAGATCAAGGAGGTCATAAAGAACGCCATTCTCGACGGCGAAATCCCCAACGAGTTCGATGCAGCGTACGCCTTGATGGAAAAGACCGCCGCAGAACTGGGACTCAAATAGCCCGTCTAGCCTGTTCCCTGCGCAAAGCTTTTTCTGCGTTGAATCGCTCGGGTTTCTGCCCGTCAGTTGGCTATAAACCGTAAACAGTGAATGGTCCGACCCGGGTGCCTTCGCGGCTTTCGAGAAACTCCTTCAGGCGGGAGTCGGAAATTGCCAGGTCGGTGGGAACAATCAACGCCTCGCCGTGGTGATTGCCGGCCACAAAGCCCTCTATATCTTCTTTCCAATCGGTTATGTCACCACCCAGATAGACATCCATATTTTCGGGACGGTTCACGAAAAGGGTGTTGTAGGTGTCCGTGTCGGTGGCCTTTTGTGCCTCACGGCAGACTTTTTCGTAGGCGGTCCATTCGTTCAGGGGTTCTATGGTGACGCCTGCGGCCAGGACCGCCAGATATATTGCGGCACCCAAGGCGACGGCGCCCTTAATCCAGCCTTTGCGGCATATCACAATAATGGCTGCAATGCTGCCGGCGGCCAGCGTGGCGGCAACGGCCAGTATGGTTTTGCAGAAGATATACGGAGTGACGATCGCAAGCCTGAGGGCCATCGGTGCCAGAAGGTCGCGGCCGGTGGTGCGCGACATAGCCAGGATGCCGATACCTCCCAGAGCCAGAATGGCGGCCACTACGAGCAGCGCGGCCTTTTTGCCGGTCTCTGCCCGTCCGTCGGCTGTTTTGCCGAATTTGGGCATCAACCAGGCCATAAACGGCAATATCGGGGTCAGATAGATGGCAAGTTTGCCGCTGAAGGCAGAGAGCATTATGAATATCACCGCGATGGAGGTCAGCAGCAGCCGGCCGAAAGAGTCGCTGCGGTCCCTTTGGGTATAGAGGAAAACCACCGCCGGAATCATCAGCAGGGTGTAGGGCAGCACTGTGTAAAGCAGGGTGGGGATATACCACCAGAAAGGCTGCTTGTGAGTGAAGGCGTGCACCGCCCGGTCCAGGGTCTGGTGGAACAACAGACTGCGGATATATTCTCCGCCGCCCTCCAGCCAGGCCCCAAGTATCCATCCGCCGAAAAGCAGCAACATCACCAGAATCTGCCGCCAGCCCAGAAACTCCGGCAGCCGCTTGAGACTCTTCTCAAGCGCCAGGAATGTGACAATTATCAGAACCGGGGCGAAAAAGCCCACCGGCCCCTTGGTGAAAAGGGCCAGGAAGATATAGGCGGGCAGCAGCCAACGGTCTGCCTTGCGTGTACAGCATCCGGTGTACATCTTCCAGAAGGTGAACAGCGACAAAACGATGAACATCGTCATAAGCATATCCATCCGCAGGAAGAAGGTCTGAACCATCACCAGCATACAGGCCAGGAAAAAGGCCGCCGAGGCGACTCTCCAGAGGGCTGAGCGCTCGCCGGTGGCCAGGCGCAGCCAGCGGTCCATAACCGCTACCGTTACGAAAGCGGGAACCAGGGCGGTGAAAAGAACGGGAAGCCACGTACAGGCGGCACCGCAGAATTGCCTGAAGAACATCAGCAGCCAGAAAAACAACGGCGGCTTGTCTGTGTATGGGATGCCTTGATTGTAGAAGCAGAAAAAGTGTCCGTCTTTCAGGGCCTCCTCCACTATGCTCAGGTAGCGGAGTTCATTGCCGGGAGAGGGATCGCGCAGTAACATCATAGGCAGCACGCATACGGTCACGAATGCGAACATTGCCGCGAGCGGGTGCCTTCTGATGAAGTCGCTTTTCATCTATCCAAGGTTGTTTTCACCGCGATTGCAGATGACCCAGTTGCGGCGCATCCAGCGGTAAATGAAGCAGTCGGAAAAGCCGCGCAGGCGGTTCCACATATTGAACTTGGACCGTCCGGCGGTGCGGCTGCGGTGGGTCACCGGAACCTCCTTGTAGCATCCTCCCTCCTGCAGCATAATCAGCGCCGGGATAAAGCGGTGCATCCCGCTGAACATAGGGAGGCGGCGGGCATATTCCATATTGATGACCTTCATAGGGCACACGCTGTCGCGGGCACCGTCGCCGGTCATCATCCGGCGGAAGCCGTTGCCGATGCGCGACTGCAGTTTTTTGCGCCAGCCGTCCTCGCGACTGGAGCGCACTCCGGTCACCAGCGGGAATCCGGCAGCGTAGGGGAGCATCAGGTTGAACTCTTCCGGCACTGTCTGAAGGTCGGCATCCGTATATGCCATATATTCGGATTGTATTGCGTCTATAGCGGTTTTCATAGCACCGCTGCACCCCATACGGCGGGTGTGGCAAATGTAGAGGAAATCGCTGTGCCGGCTGCAGATATCCCTGATCATCGCCAGGCTGGAGTCGGTGGAACAGTCGTCTACCAGCAGCACGCACGCCTTCATCAGGCATTTCGGCAGAAACGAGGCGAAGGCCTCTTCCAGCGCCTGAAGATTGTCCTCCTCATTGTAAACGGGGATGGCGATGGTAAGCTGATAGCTGGCGGTACGGTTCATAGGGACTTACGGTACAATGACTCTCTTGAGGCGGCGGTCGATGCCGGTGAATATTTCGTATGGGATCGTCCCCAGTCTGTCGGCCAGCTGCTGCACGGTGGGATTATCGCCGAATACCGTCACGATATCGCCCACTTTGGCCTCAATCCCGGTAATGTCCAGCATACACATATCCATACAAATGCTCCCGATGGTGGGAGCGGCGTGGCCGTTTACCATAAACGAGGCGTTGCCGTAGCCAAGCCGGCGGTCTATGCCGTCGCCGTAGCCTATGCGGATGGTGGCTATCTTGCTGGGGATGCGTGTCAAATGGCCGTGACGGCCGTATCCGATGGTTCCTTCGCTGATCTCCTTTATTTGAAGGATGGGGCACTTCAGCGATGCCACCGGCTGCAGGCGGCTGGAGTCAACGGCGCTGATGCCGTACATACCCACGCCTATGCGCACCATATCCATCTGATATTGCGTGAAGCGCTCGGTGCCGGCAGAATTGAGTATATGCCGCATGGGACGGTAGCCCAAACCCGAGGCAATGTCGTCGGCGAGCTCTGTGAAGAGATTGATCTGGCCCAATGTGAAATCGTCCCACTGCGGCTCGTCGGCGGCGGCCAGGTGAGAATATATGGACTTGACCTCCACCTCTTCGCAGCCGTAAAGCACTTTCTTGAGTCCTGCGATCTCTTCTTTCTCAAACCCCAGGCGGTGCATACCGGTGTCCAGTTTTATGTGGATGGGGTATTTCTTGATGCCCATCGCCTTGAGTATCACCTTCAACTTGGTGAGATATTCGGTTGAGGGGATGCCGGGCTCCAGGTCATACTGGATTATATCCGAATAACAGTCGCAGCCGGTGCTGAGGGCCAAGATGGGAGCAGTGATGCCGGCCCGGCGCAATTTCACACCCTCCTGAAGGGTGGCGATGCCCAGATAGTCGGCGCCGGCCTCCAGCATCAGGCGGGCGAATTCCACGCCACCGTGACCATAGGAGTTGGACTTGACAAGTACCAGCACCTTGGTGTCAGGCCTGAGCAGGTTCTTGAAATAATTGAAATTATGTATAGTGGCGCTACGGCTGATCTCAAGCTCGGCCTGTGGAAGTCTCATTGTGTTTTATAGCTAAAAAAAGGTTACGCGAGTAGGTGAAAAAGCCCACCGACTGCCCTATCCCCAGAACCCAGTCATGGCGGATGATGGCGTAGGCAACGATGACTGCGGAACCCACCAGACTAATGATCCAGAACCCTGCCGGCAGCAGGCTTTCGCCCCTCTTTCGGGAATAAAAATACTGATAGATGAATCTGAAGGTGAATATTATCTGGCCGACGCAGCCAAAAACAATAAGCCAGGCAGGGATGCCT
>CACYEB010000104.1 GCA_902773305.1 uncultured Bacteroidia bacterium | reverse complement strand
TTCCAAAAACCTGACAAGGTGATAATGCTGGACGCTACCGATACCTTTGGCCGCTTCGAGTTCCGCCCTCTGGAGCCCGGTTATGCGACTACCGTAGGTAACGCGCTTCGCCGCATTTTGCTCTCTTCTCTGGAAGGATTTGCCATCACAAGCATCCGCATCGAGGGTGTCAAGCACGAGTTTGACACAATCCCCGGCGTGGTGGAGAATGTGGTGGACATCATCCTCAACCTCAAGCAAATTCGTCTGAAGAGAATGATCGAGACAGAGGAGGGCGAAACTGCAACTGTGACTGTTAGTGGTAAGCAAGAATTCACTGCCGGAGACCTCGCCAAGAGTCTTTCTGCGTTTACGGTACTCAACCCCGACCTTCATATCTGCACTATGGAGCCCAGCGTGAAAATCGTGATGGACTTCACCATCGGCAAGGGCCGCGGTTATGTCCCCGCAGACGAGAACAAAGACGACAAGGCGCCGATAGGAACCATAGCAATCGACTCTATCTACACTCCCATAAAGAATGTGAACTACCGCAGGGAAGATTGCCGCGTCGAGCAGAAAACCGACTATGAAACCCTTATCATAGAGATTACTACCGACGGTTCCATCACTCCGAAAGATGCTCTCAAGGAGGCTGCAAAGATACTTATCTATCACTTCATGCTCTTCTCCGACGACAAGATCACCCTCGAGGAGAACATTGCACCCGAAAGCAAGAACCTCGACGAGGAGTCGCTTCGTACCCGTCATCATCTTATGACCAAACTTCAGGATCTGGAGATAAGCGTCCGTGCTCTCAACTGCCTCAAGGCCGTTGACATCGAGACCATCGCCGACCTGGTTTCCCATAAGAAAGAAGAGCTGATGAAGCTGCGCAACTTCGGCAAGAAGTCTCTCACCGAAGTCGTGTACCTCGTAGAGAACAAGCTCAAGCTCAGTTTCGGTATGGACATTTCTAAGTACAACATTGATAAAAAAGAATTATAAGATATGAGACACAACAGGTCAATTAACCATCTGGGACGCAAGAGCGGACACCGCAAAGCTATGCTCGCCAACATGGCCTGCTCTCTTATTATGCACAAGCAGATAGAGACCACGGTTGCAAAGGCAAAAGCTCTCAGAATGTACGTCGAGCCGCTGATTACCAAATCTAAAGACGATTCGACCCATTCCCGCCGTACCGTGTTCAGCTATCTCAAGCAGAAAGAGGCCGTTACTGAGCTGTTCCGCACAGTGGCACCCAAGATTGCAGATCGTCCGGGCGGATATACCCGCATCGTGAAGACAGGTTTCCGTCAGGGTGATGCAGCCGAAATGGCAATCATAGAGCTGGTTGACTTCAACGAGGCAGCACTCGCAGCCACCAAGAAAGAGACCAAGAAGCCCGCTACCCGCCGCAGCCGCAAGTCTGCCCCCAAGGCAGAGAAGGCAGAGGCCCCCAAGGCCGAGGCTAAGGCAGAAGAGGCTCCCGCTGCAGAAGCTCCTGCAGCAGAGTAATCAGGCGACAGAGAGTCGGGCATAGTCCCGGCACAGACATTGGCGCACTTCCGGCCCTGAAGGCTGGGGGTGCGCCGATGTTTAGAACAGGCCGTTGAGCTGCGCCTCTATCAGGTCGCAGACGGTGCTGAAATCGGACGGGTTTTCTTCGATATCGTATTTGTCCACGTCAAGGATGAGCAGTTTGCCGTCTTTGTAGCCGGATATCCACTTCTCGTAGCGGTCGTTGAGACCTGTCAGGTAGTCGATGCGGATGCTGCTCTCGTATTCACGGCCCCTTTTCTGGATCTTGCCCACTACGCTGGGGACGGAACTGCGCAGATAGATGAGCAGGTCGGGTGCCTTTACCAGTGATATCATCAGGCTGAAAAGGTCCCGGTAGGTGTCAAAGTCGCGGCTGCTCATAAGCCCCATATCGTGCAGGTTGGGGGCAAAGATGTTGGCATCTTCGTATATAGTGCGGTCCTGAACTATGACATCGCTGCTGCGGCCTATTTCCACTACGTCGCGGAACCGCTTGTTCAGAAAGTATATCTGCAGGTTGAACGACCAGCGCTCCATATCCTCGTAGAAGTCGGCCAGATAGGGGTTATGATCTACCGGTTCAAACTTGGGCGTCCATTTGAAGTGTTCGCAGAGCATCCGGGTGAGGGTGGTTTTGCCGCTGCCGATATTTCCAGCAATTGCAATGTGCATAATACTTTCAGATTTGTGACATTAATACAAATTTAATCAAAGAGTTTGTAATTTTGCAGTATGCTCAAAGTTTTTTATTTCAACCCGCTCAGGGAGTGTACTTACGTCATAGGGAACCCGGTCGGAGAGTGTGTCATTATCGATCCCGGGGCCCTGACGCAACGCGAGCAGCAGCGCCTGGCTGATTTTGTGGCGCAGGAGCGGCTTTTCCCCAGGGCAATCCTGCTGACGCACGGTCATTTCGACCATATCTTCGGCTTGAAGGATGCCGCTCTCCGCTGGGGCGTGCCGGTGTATATGCACCATAAGGACCAGTCGGTTTTCGAGGGCTCGGCGGGCTTTGCCAAGTTGCTGGGGCTTCCGTATGAGGGGTACGAGGGACCGATAGGAGACATTATGGCCTGCCGGGACGATCTCCCCGAAGGACTGAAGTTTGAGATAATTGAGACGCCCGGCCACACGCAGGGATGCGTATGCCTGTATCTTCCCGGGCAGGATTTGATGTTTTGCGGAGACACCATTTTCCGCGGCGCAGTGGGGCGGACCGACCATCCCGGTGGCGACCACGACCAGATGATAGAGAGCATCAAACGGTCCATCCTGCCCCTTCCCCCACAGACCAGATTGCTCCCCGGGCACGGACCTGAAACCACGATAGGAGAGGAAATTGCCGCTAACCCCTTTTTGCAATAAATGGACTGCATAGAGATAATCGGTGCCCGTTCGCACAATCTCAAGAACATATCGCTGGCTATCCCCCGAGGCAAGCTGGTGGTGGTGACCGGTGTGAGCGGCAGCGGCAAAAGTTCGCTCGCCTTTGACACCATATATGCTGAAGGACAACGGCGCTATGTGGACACCCTCAATACCTATGCCCGGCAGTTTATGGGGATGCTGGAGCGGCCCGATGTCGATGATATACGCGGCCTGAGTCCCATTTTGGCCATAGAGCAGAAGACGACCGGGCGCAGCCCGCGCTCGACCATCGGCACTGTCACCGAAATCTACGATTTCTTCCGCCTGCTTTATGCCCGCGCAGCACAGGCCTTTTCGCCCGTCACAGGGCGCGAGATGGTCCGCTACAGCGACGCGATGATTGTCGATATGATCCAGAACGAGTACGCCGGCAAGCGCATCCTGTTGCTGGCGCCGCTTGTGTCGGGCCGCAAAGGGCACTATAAAGATTTGTTCGAACATCTCGTCAAAAAGGGATATAACCAGGTGCTGGTAGATGACAGGCTGTGTGATTTGGCAGGAATAGAACCGCTGGACCGCTACAAAACGCACTTTATATATCTGGTGGTGGACAAACTGCTACCCGACGACGCCTCGCGCAGCAGGGTGTCGGCATCGGTGCTTACGGCACTCAACCAGGGAAAGGGAAGTGTCGCCATTATGGAATACGGCACAGAAGGTCCCCTGCGCTTTTTCAGTAAGAATTATGTCTGCCCCGACAGCGGTATGTCTTTTGGCGTTCCGGCGCCTCACACCTTCTCTTTCAACTCCCCCCAAGGGGCGTGTCCGCACTGCGGCGGTCTGGGCAAGGTGGTAACTTTGGACCAGAGCAAGATTATCCCGGATGTCCGGCTCTCCATAATGCAGGGAGGTATCGCGCCGCTTGGATCTTACCGCAAGAACGCGGTCTTCGAGGTGGTGGAGGCAATTGCCAGGAAATATGGATTCTCGCTGAACGACCCCATCTCCGATATTCCCGAGGAGGCGCTCAGCGTGCTGCTGTACGGCTCGGACGAGTTGTTCAGGGTGGGAAGCGGTTCCGACCAGCAGATGACCTCTTTTGAGGGTGTGATAGCCCGCACTATGACTACCGGCGACGAGAGCGAAGGGTCCCTGGCCCGCAAAGAACGGTTTCAGCAAGAGTGCGTATGCCCTGTGTGCGGCGGTGCGCGCCTTAAGAAGGAGTCTCTCTGTTTCAAGATAGACGGCAAGAACATAGCCGAGGTGGCTGCGATGGACATCGATGTGCTGTATGAATGGGTGTCCGGGCTGGCACCGCGTCTCTCCCGGAGGCAGAACCTTATTGCCGAGGGGCTTCTGAAGGAGATTTCCGACAGGGTGGGGTTCCTCAAGGATATAGGTTTGGGATATCTCACGCTGGACCGTCCCACCGCCACGCTTTCCGGTGGTGAAAGCCAGCGGATACGGCTCGCTACGCAGATCGGCAGCAAACTGGTCAACGTGCTGTTTATTCTGGACGAGCCCAGCATAGGGCTGCACCAGAGGGATAATGACAAGCTGATAGATTCGCTCAAGAAGTTGCGTGACGAGGGGAACAGTGTAATGGTGGTGGAACACGACCGCGAGATTATGGAACAGGCGGACTGGCTGGTGGACCTGGGCCCCGGAGCCGGCGAGTTGGGCGGGGAACTCCTGTATAACGGCAAGCCGGGGGACATCGCCAATGCTGCCGTTACGACACCGACCCTGGACTATCTGCTGGGCCGTCGCTCGATAGAGGTTCCGTCCCTTCGCAGGAGCGGGAACGGCAAGTTCCTGACGCTCCGGGGGGCTCGCGGCAACAATCTCAAGAATGTCACCCTCTCCATTCCCCTGGGCTGCCTTATCGGCGTCAGCGGAGTCTCGGGCAGCGGCAAGTCGTCGCTGGTGAGCGAGACGCTGATGCCCATCATCAGCAACAAACTCTACCGCTCGATGTATCCGGTACTCCCCTACGATACCTTGGAAGGTTTTGAGAATATCGACAAGGTGATAGAGGTGGACCAGCAGCCTATCGGACGTACTCCCCGCAGCAATCCTGCGACTTACATCAACGTCTTCACCGCCATCCGCGAGTTGTTCGGTTCCACGCCCGATGCCAAGATACGCGGTTTCAAGGCGGGGCGTTTCTCCTTCAACACCGCAGGCGGCCGCTGCGAGTCGTGCAAGGGAGCCGGCGTGCAGGAGATAGAGATGCGCTTTTTGCCTCCCGCCCACGTTACCTGCAAGGAGTGCGGCGGCAAGCGCTACAAACCCGACACCCTGGCGGTGCGCTACAAGGGCAAGAATATAAACGATGTGCTGGAGATGACGGTGTCGCAGGCGTGCGACTTCTTTGCCTCCAACCCATATATCTACCCGCGCCTGAAAGCGATGAAAGATGTCGGTTTGGGATATGTCAAACTTGGACAGCCCTCCACCACACTTTCCGGGGGAGAGAGCCAGCGGGTGAAACTGGCGGCCGAACTCAGCCGCAAGAGCACCGGCAGCACCCTCTACCTGCTGGACGAACCCACCACCGGCCTTCACTTCGAGGATATAAAGCGCCTGATGGAGGTACTGCAGATGCTGGTGGACCAGGGGAATACCGTACTGATAATAGAGCACAATCTGGATGTGCTCAAATGCGTCGATTATCTGGTGGATATGGGACCAGAAGGTGGCAGTGCAGGCGGCAACATAGTCTGCGCCGGAACCCCGGAGCAGGTCGCCGCCTGCCCCGGATCATTTACCGGAGCGTACCTTAGGAAGGTGCTTCCGGTACGTCCCGTCTTAGATTAGCGGCAGAGCCTTAATAAGTTATTTAAGGGAGTTCTTAGCGCCTGCGAATAGGATTTCGCCGGTGCTTTTTTCACTTATGAAGTAGAGGAAGGGTTTGTTTACCTTGAAGTAAAAGGTCTCGCCGCCGGGGCCGACGCTGGTCACCCGCATACCTATGTAGGTCACGGCCGCAGCCTCGGTGCCCTCTTCGTCAACCTTGATCTTGGCCTTGTGGCGGATATCGTCTATGCAGAGAGGAGTGTCGCTCATCGCAGAAAAGTCGGCGGCGCCGCTGAAGGCTTTCTCCATCCCCATATCTTTCAGAATCTCTATGCACAGCTTCTCTGCCGCATATTCCTCTTCGAACCTGGGCATTGAGAATACGGTGCGGTAGTATCGGCCGCCGTCACGGTATTCTGCCCATTTCTCCGCATCCAGACCTTCAAGTATCTTCTCTGTGGAGACACCGTTGCGAGGCACTATTATGGTCATTGCAAAGGCGCCGTTGCCATATGGAATGCTCATAGCCTCTGCATATTCATCGCTATATACCCTTGCATCTTCGAAGGTCTTGTTCATAAAAGTCTTCTGCACGGAGGTGCCGTCCCAGTTGGTGAATCTCTCTTCTGTATTCTGGCTTTTGTTGAACGGGTCCGTCCAGATGCCTTTGAAATAGATTGCGTTCAAAAGGCTGACCATAGTGCTGGCGGGTACTTCGTCCACAATCTTGTTTATCATACCGTGGGTCTTATCGCTGCACCAGCCGTTAATCTCGCCTGCCGCCTGCTGTCCGTCCAGGGGAAGCGTGCGCACATCAGCAAGGAAACTGTCCTCGATATCAGTGATATAGCCGTCCTTTATCTTTATGCCGGGCTTCGCCCAGAAAGAGTTGGCAATCTCGAAGACGGTGGTGTTGTCTACATCCTGAAGCGCGGGAATCAGGGTACGGTAGAATTCGCTGACATCTTTGTGGCTGAAATCCTGGAAGCCAAGGGCGTCGTACATCTCTGACTGGGTATCGCCCTCTGCGCCGGCAGCTGTCATCGCCAACGCCATCTGTATGCTGAAAGGGGAGATGAAAATGTTTTTCCCGTCAGCTTCCTTGGCAGCCGCTGCTTTCAGAAAGTCAAAGGTAAAGGCGTTGGCAGTGTAGCCTATCTGCTGCTGGGTTTTAGTCAGGACGATATCCCGGCGGTCCTTGGGTTTGTTGCCACCCGGGGTAAACTCCGGCTCTTTCTCGCAGGCGCTGAACATAATGGCCGTGGTCAGAAGTATATTCAGAATGATCATTTTCCGTTTCATATAGCA
>CACYEB010000103.1 GCA_902773305.1 uncultured Bacteroidia bacterium | reverse complement strand
GGCTATCTGGATCCGTCCTGGCCAAGGACGTGGGACATCATTTTCAATACGGCCAAACGTCACAATATTCCTGTCTGGGCATTCACGCTCTGTTGCCGCGAATGGTTCAGGGAAGATCCCACGCTGGAGAACATCCGTCTTCAGTGCAATATCAATCTGGCATACGGCGCACAGGTAAACCAGTTCTTCGTATATCGCGCCACAAGCGGTACCGCCTTCGCTCCGCTGATGAACGATGGCTCGTACACTGCCGCATATGATTATTGCAAGGACTACTGCCGCGAAATGCACAACCGTGGCTTCGTGTTTGCCGACTGCTATGTAAGGCAATTGCGGAAGCATTGTTTCTACGGTACTTACGTCACTGATTTCAGCGATGCCGACCTGCCGCCCCAGATAAAGGCTTTGCAGATTGACGGAGATGCAGTGGTATCGTTCATCGAGAACAAAGGCAATGAATATGTTGTTGTGGTAAACGGCAGTTGGCAGAATCACTGCACCATTGACGCTGAATTTGCCGGAATTGTTTATTCCATAGATCACGACGGCGTGTTTACTGAGCATCAGGGCGGCTCAAAGGCCTCTTTTGACCTTGAAGGCGGCGATATGATGGTGTTTAAATATCGTTAGAAGAATGAGAAAGTTCTTGTTATTTTTTCTGGCAATGACACTTTTGGCGACACTGTCTGTTGCCTGCAACAAGGAGGATAAAGAACGGCTGGCAGATCTTGAAGGCCGGTTGACTGAGCTGGAGAATTCGGTTGTGGGCATTCCGGAGTCCCCCGATATTTCGTCGCATGATCTGTCGGTTTCTTTTGATGACGGGTACTGTTGGGTGGATGCCGCCGGCAGCGTGACTCTGCACTACAATCTGTCCCGCCCCGCGAATGTGGAGGTATTGGCAGAAGAAGGATGGACAGCAACAGTCTCAGGCCAGGGCGAAAGGGAGGGCAGTATCGTGGTGTCCGCTCCAGACCCTGCATCTCCCTCTGTCTTGAGGTTGAAGCTGACCGACAGCGAGGGGTGCACTGCCGAATCGTTCATCCAGATACATGTCCGCAAGCCGTACTGCAATGTGGCCGGCCCCCGCATAGAGACTATGGCTTATAACGGCTTCAGCGATGCCCTGGCAACAGAAGAGAATTTCCAGAAACTGGTGGAGGCGGGGATAACGATGCTGTCGGTAGAGGGCGACTATGCGGATCTGGACTGGCGGCACCAGTGCCGGCTGGCAGAAAAATACGGCATCAAGGTGGTCCTGTTCATAGGCTATTCGTCTGGCTGCTATTTCATTAATCCCGAGAATGATACGATACTTGAGAATAAAATCAGGGAGGCCGAGACGTATCCTGCGGTCTGTGCATATCAGATTACGGATGAGCCCAGTACATACGAAGGTCCCAGTCTGGCGCTTTCAAGGAGGAAGATAGCGGAGTTGGCGCCGGAGCATCCTACCTATATCAATCTCCGCCCGGGCGGTGGATCGCAGGAAGGGATGGGTGCAAGCACTTACGAAGAATATGTAGAGTACTATGCCTCGGTCTGTGACTTGGAATTTCTCACGTTTGACCAGTACCCGGTATATCTGTCCGGTGTCGAGGACGAATGGTATCATTCGCTGGAGGTAATCTCGTCCACAGCCAGACGTCACGGTATCCCGTTCTGGGCTTTTCTGCTCTGTTGCCGGGAACGGTACCGGGCCGACCCGACTTTGGAGAATATCCGTCTGCAGGGCAATATGAACCTGACATATGGTGCACAGTGCATACAGTTTTTCGTTTGGAAGGCAACTTCGGGAACGAACTATGCCCCCATTATGAACGACGGGGAATACAAGCCTGTCTATTACGACTGTAAGGAGTATAACCGCGAACTTCACAACCGTGAGTTTGTTTTTGCCCATTGCAATGTCCGCGGGGTCCGTCACATCGGCAATAACTATTATCTGCACGGGGCCTGCCTGACCGAAGCCGATCTTCCGGAAGCCATAAGCGGCATCTCGGCCGACGGTGCCGCGGCCGTCTCTTTTCTGGGCAACAACGGCAACGAATATGTGGTTGTCTGCAACAAGTCCTGGCAGGATAAACTCAACGTTGATTTGACTTTCACCAGGGAGGTCTATACGATAGACCGGGACGGCGTTTTTGCCGAACAGCAGCCCGGTACATCCACCTTCGTCATCGACGAGGGCGATATGCTGGTCGTTAAATGGCTCTGACAGTACGCTGAGTTAAAGCGGCTTTCCCGTTCGCACCGGCGATACTCCTTCCGTG
>CACYEB010000102.1 GCA_902773305.1 uncultured Bacteroidia bacterium | reverse complement strand
GGTACCACGGAACACTCCGCCTCCGACCCATTCCATCCTGACGGGCGCAGCTTCGGATTTGTAGGGCTGCAGCTCCACCGATTCTATAGGGATGAGTTCCCATTTCCTTTCCCCGAAATCCAGCCGGAGCAGTATGGCGGCTGCGTTTGTGGCAGGGATGCTGCCATTATTGCCGAGGGCCATCTTGCCTCCTTCGAGCAGCGCCCAGAGGTTGCCGGCGTCGTCCTTTATTTTCAGATTGCCGCCCCGGGGGCCGAGATAAACGTCAAACACATTGTCTATGGTGCTGCCGGAGGCATCCACGGCCGCTTTGGCTTTGACGGGATTTGCCGACAATGCATTGTCGGCGGCAGGCCCGAACAGCACCGTGGACGTGACCTTCTCAGGGGGGACGGGATCGTTTTGGCTGGTCTTGCGTCTGATCTTTATTTTGACAACTACCGGACAGTGGTCGGAGACTTCACTGTAGTCGATGATTCCTTTTGGGAGGGTGTTGTCCAGGACTTCCACGGCGGGGGCGCCTTTATAGCAGAAGACATAATCCAGGCACATATAAGGATCGTTGCTGGGCCAGCTCAGAACCGGCTCCGACAGCCTGGTCCAGCAGCGGTCCATCTCGTTTATGGTGGCGGTACCGGGGTCGGTGTTGAAGTCGCCGCACAAAATTACGGGCTTGTCGTAGCAGTCATAATGCTCTCCGAACCATTGATTCAGATACACAGCCTGCTCGTAAGAAGGCTCACCGGGAGGGCCATAGTCCAGGTGGGTGGCGCAGTACACGATGTCCTCGGTCTCAATCACAGCCACGCTGCGGGGTTCGTGGCCGCTGCCCTGCGGAATGGGCAGGGTATATTCGTATAGAAAGGGTTTCTTGCTCAGGGCGCCGTTGCCGTAGCCGCCGCCTGCAAAATCGAATGCCAGGGCAAAGTGCTGATTCCAGCTTCCAAGCTTTTCGGCAAGGTCCTTCATCTGGTTGTTGCTGTGGCGCTGGTTGCAGCTGTCCACCTCGTTCAGGCCCACGTAGTCGGCGCCGGTCTCCGTAATAAATCGGGCGATGTCGCTCAGCCGGTCACCGCCGTGGCCCATATTGGCCACATTGTATGATATCAGTGTCAGGGGTATCTCTTCGTAGGTGTCTACAGGGGGTGTGACTGGCCCGACAATCTCCTTTCCGTCATCGGGACCCGGCTTGGGAGGTTGGCATCCCAAGGCGGAAACAATCATCAGGATTATCGAAAACAGATGGGATAAAAAGCGCATATCTGTAATGATTATTTCCAGACGATTCTTGCGCGGGCAAAGTCACCCTGCGTGCCACGGACTGCAAACAGCGCACTGCCGTCTTCCATCTCCTCGAAATGGATGCTGACCTGCTCGCCGTAGAGCACCTCTTTCATATAGGTTATCTCGAGCCGGGCGGTCTGCTTCCCGTAAAGTATCTCCACAGGACAGCTGTCCAGCATCCATTGCAGATACTGCATTGAATTGGTGTGGCCGTTATAGTCAATGTCGCTGTAAGAAACCGTCAGGCAGCGGGAGGCCTCTGCGTGGACTTCTGGCAGTTTGCCCGGCAGCGTGGCATCCACAGGTTCAGGGTTCACCACATTCACGATAGAGGTATCGGCCATAATGTTCACAGGCCGGCGGGTTGCCAGGTTTATGATGGTCCACTGGGTCGTTGCACATCCGATAGTCTCTCCCGATGCATTCCGGATGGTGAAATTACGGGTGGTGAGCATACGGTTGACGCTCTCTACCCAGGTCTCGATACAGACGGTCTCCTCTTCTGCCGGCATCGATGTCATCTCGGCGGCAAATTTGAGCAGCACCCAGCTCACGCTGCCGCTGTCAATCAGTTTCAGTGCCCCGAAGCCGCGGTCGTTGGCGGCGTTGTAGGCCACATTCAGCAGCATCCTTTCCAGCGCCACCGCCCTGAAATGACGGCGTCCGTCCAGGTCTTCCGGCAATACAGTATAGCTGTATGTATTTGTAAGAGATTTGTCCATAGCAATAGCAAATTTATATCTTTGTAGTAGGATTTCAAACGAAATGAAGGAG
>CACYEB010000101.1 GCA_902773305.1 uncultured Bacteroidia bacterium | reverse complement strand
CGGCCGTCACAGGGAGATGCCCGACGGGTCTTATACCACGTCGCTTTTCATAAAGGGCCCCAAGGTCATCGGAAAGAAGGTGGGGGAAGAGGCCGTCGAGGCCGTGATAGAGGCCGCCTCCGGCAACCGCAGCCGTTTCATGTATGAGACCGCCGACCTGGCCTACCACATGCTGGTCCTCATGGAGTCCATGGGGGTCAGCGTCTCCGACCTGGAGCAGGAACTCATGATGAGGCACAAATAAGGCCGGCTCCGATGCGGGAACCGGCCTGAAAGGTTTTTCTGTCAGGGGGATTACTCTACTTTCTTGTAGATGTAAACCGGCTCGAGCTTGTCATTGAAGCGGGTAGCGTACCTGTTGTAGACCTTTCCGATGGCAGTGAACTTGTTCTCGAGGGCCATCTGGTGAAGCATCTCGTAGGTGCTGGAGTCGAGCTCGTTGAGGGCGCGGGTGGCAGCGCGGCGGAAGAAATTTTCAATGCCGATCTGTGAGTCATATTGAGCGTCGAACTGTGCCCAGTATTCTATACAAGCATCCTTATCTCCCTTCAGGGAAGCATCAACGCGGTTGAACCAGCCATAATTAGGAAGACCGATATTGAAGGTGAAGCCCTTGTCATAAGCATGATAGCCTATTGTGGCAAGGCCAAAGCGTTTGTCGGGAACCATGCTATAAGACATTTCAGCGGCATTGTCATAGTACCTTGAGAACACATCCAGAGGGTTGGTGCTGAGGTTAATGTCCATCAATTCTGCGCCGAGCTTATCCCGGGCTATATCTTTTGCAAGCGCGCAAAGATGCTCGAAGCCACTCCTGAGGCGGGCAATCTGCGCATCGGTGAAAGTTACGCCTTCCTTCTTCGCCTGTTCTACGGCAAAAGTAATAAGGTAGTCAAAAGTGACAGGAATATCGGTCCCCCGCAGTGTCTTGAGCGTGTTCACAATTCCAGGAGCATTGAAAACGGCAATGATATCGGCAGCTCCGTCGATGCTGTTGATGATGGTATGGTCAACAGGGATGGAATAAGAGTGTTCACCTACTGTGGCTGCGAGGGTAATCTTGCCGTCTGAATTCTTTTTCCAGCCATTGTCGCCAGTGAGCATTGTAACATCAAGGGCGGCATCTTTCTCCTGAGCAGGCGTAAGAATAAGAATCTCAGCATCCTTTACGCTCTCAACGTCAACGCAGTTGTTGCCAATGACTCCGCTGTAAAGAGCGGAACCGTGCGAAAGAAGTTCAGAAAGACCATGGACATCAGCTACCGTTGCGGCTGCGGCCTCGGCGTTCTCCATCGATTTCTGGAAGCTGAAGAGCCTGTAGGTGGTACCGTCGGGATACACGAGAATATACTTTCCGTCAGAGAGAGACGTCTTGTCTGCAACCTTTTGATAAGCAAGAAGTTTGATCACGGGAGTCCTGTAGATGCACCCGACTACGAAGTTAAGGGCCTTTGTACTGTTCCTCTCTGTGCCTGCAATTACGTTGTTGCCATCGGTGAGAGCGACGGTGAAGCCGTTTTTTTCGCCGCCTGCAACAGGAAAGTAGAATGAAACGCCGCTCTTGCCTTCCTCGACGGTCTTGTCGAAGCTCTCGCCCAGATTAAGGGTGACAGTCTTGCCGCCCTGGGTAAGGGTAACGGCCTTTGCGGCATCGGGGACTGCGGAATAGGTTACGCGGAAAATAGCAGCGGTGTGCTGAAGTGCGGTTTTGAATCCTCCGTTTACATCATCAGGCTCCAAAACGCCTTTCCAGCGTGCGCGGAAATCGTTGGGCTTCTCTATGGTGTAGTTGTCCAGGTCTGCCGGAACGATTTCGTCGTTTTCCACGGCGTCTTTTTCACAGTAAGGATAAACCACGCTTGCTCCTTCTTCTATTGAAGAACCTTCAGGAATATCGCCTTTAAGCTTGACGGGACCGCCGTCTGTAGGGAGCTCTTCAAGAGTGAATTCGCAAATCTCTCCACCGACGAGTACGCCGATCTTGTCTCCCTTGTCCCATGCAAATGTTGCTGTGCCTTCGTCGTTGTCGACAATGGTCGCCTTTGCTTGGATCAGAGAAAGTTCCAGGGTCACAGCCTTCTTGGCTGCAGGGAAGTCCGCTGGTGCTGCAATTTCCTTTGAGCATCCAGCCAGTGCGGCAATGGCCGCAAGTGAGAATATGATCTTTTTCATGATAGATGCTGTTAGTAAATTAATTAACCCCAGTAGTCGTCACCTGGCGTATCATCGCCGGGACCGGCGCCAGGAACGGGATTGTCACTTCCGTTTACAGTCCCGAGAAAGTTGTTCTCCATGACTATGAAGAATTCCTCGGCCTGAGGGGCCTCATAAGCCCTTGAAAAAACTTTTTTTGTCATAGTGATATAAATTAATTATTGATTTCCTTGTATAATGAGTAACTGAGACCTCGAGTCTCCTTATGGAAAAGCCAGATGGCCTGAGGTGTAACAGTTGGGGTAGGGTCTGCAAGATGCTCGTTCTTGATCAT
>CACYEB010000100.1 GCA_902773305.1 uncultured Bacteroidia bacterium | reverse complement strand
GGACGCCACCATCCTCACCGAGGCGGGTTATGTGGGAGAAGATGTAGAGAGCATCCTCACCCGTCTGCTTCAGGATGCCGACTACGACGTCAAGCGTGCCGAGAGGGGCATAGTCTTCATAGACGAAATAGACAAAATCGCCCGCAAGAGCGACAACCCCTCCATCACCCGCGACGTTTCGGGCGAGGGAGTGCAGCAGGCGCTGCTCAAGATTATCGAGGGCAGCATAGTCAACGTCCCGCCTCAGGGCGGCCGCAAGCATCCGGAGCAGCAGATGATTGCCGTCAATACCGACAATATCCTGTTCATCTGCGGCGGTGCCTTCGAAGGGATCGAACGTCACATCGCCCACCGCCTCAACACCCAGGTTGTTGGTTATGACGCCCAGAAGAAGCGCGAACTGATAGACAAGAACAATATGATGCAGTACGTGGCACCGCAGGATTTGCGTGCCTACGGCCTCATCCCTGAGATTATCGGCCGACTGCCGGTAATAACCCACCTCAACGCGCTGGACCGCAACACCCTTCGCGCCATCCTCACCGAACCCAAGGACAGCATCATCAAGCAATACACAGAGCTCTTCCGCCTTGACGGCATAAAGCTGGTGATTGGCGACGACGTGCTGGACTTTATCGTGGACAAGGCCATAGAGTTCAAGCTGGGGGCCCGCGGCCTGCGCTCCATTTGCGAAACTATGATGATGGATGCGATGTTCGACGCACCCACAAGCAAGCGCAAGAAGTTTGTGGTAACCCTGGACTACGCAAAGCAGAAGGTAGAGCAGAGCGCACTGTATGTCACCGCGCTCACGACCCGGGAAGATGACTAAGGTATCTGTCATAATCCCCCTATACAATTCTGCACGGTTTCTACCCTCCCTTTTTGACAATATCGCGCAGCAGACCATTGCTGCCGACTGTGAATTCGTGTTCATAGACGACCACGGAAGCGACGATTCATTGGCGGCGGCACGGTCACTGGCATCTTCAACCGGACTGCGGTGCGTCTTTGGGGAGACAGTCTCCAACGGCGGTCCCGGTGCCGCCCGCAACGTGGGCCTCAAGATGGCCGGCGGCGAATATGTCGCCTTTCTTGACAGTGACGATGCCTTGAAACCCGATTTCTGCGAGAAACTTTTCAATTCGGCCACTGCATCCGGTGCCGATCTGGCCTACTGCCACATAATGGCCTTAAAAGACGGCAGAAATACTATATGGCGCAACCCCGTGGTCTCAGGCGGAGCATTCGCCCCCGACAGGGAGCGTTTCCTCAAGGAGTATAAATCCTACTTCACCTCTTTCATATACAGACGGGACTTTATCCTGGAAAACGGCATCTGCTTCCCCCCCACCCGCAGCGCAGAGGACAGCTGCTTCCTGACAGAAGCCCTGCTTTGCGCCCTGAGCATTGCCTGTGTCCCGGAGCCGCTGTATATTTATCAGATGCACGGCGACTCGCTGTCGCTCGGCAGGATGGACTGCCGGTATATGCAACGGATGGCTTCGTTTGATGCGCTTCTGGAATTTGCCCGCGACAAAGGCCTGTACGATGACGACAAAGAGATTCTGGACTATCTGTATGTCAAGAAAGCCGCCATCGGAGCCGCACGCAACAATCCATCTGCCCGCCGCGAGATACGCAAGCACTGCCTGGCCGCCGTACCCGATTATTACAGAAGCAGCCATTGGCGTGCCGACCTCAGACTGCGCCTCGCATCCAGACTCCTCCTGGGCCTCTGAAACCCAAAAGGGCGGTCCCTTGCGGAACCACCCTTTCTTCGACAAATAACTAATATAACTTAAAATACAGACAGCGCCACTTACCTTGCGTAAGCAATGATAAGTCTCGCTATAAGGTCTCTTAATTTCTCTACCTGGTATTCTCCGACCGTGGCTTCTATATGCCCGTCTCCCACACCGCTGTGGTTGGTAATGAATACATAGGTTCCGTTGGTACCCAGTGCAAAACTCCGCAACAGGTATTCGGTGCCCTTATCTATTCCGCTGGCCGATACCGGGACAATCTTGATGCCCATTTTTGCATACTGGGCAACCGATTTCTGGCAGGAAGCCAGGATGGCGTCCTCACGATGGGGCGGAGCATCCAGGATCAGGAACGCCACGCGGCTCTTTGCAGAAGCATTCCATCCGAGGGACTGTACGCCCGCCTCCAGCGCCTTGTGGACGGCCTCTTCCCAGTCACCGCCACCATCGGCCCTCTGTTCTCCAATGAATTCTATGGTCTTTTTTACATCCGCATTGAACTGGGAGTGCTTTGTTATGTACTCGTCACCTTCGTCCCGATAGAACACCGTACCGGTGCGTACCTTGGCGGTGCACTGCTTGCCTACCAGGTCGATTATATCCCGGAGATCGGCCTTCAGGAATCCGATTTCGTCGCCCATACTGCCGGTGGCATCCACTATGAAGGCTACATCTATGGCATTTTCTGTTTTCTTGGATGATACGGTGTACTTGTTCACCTTGACCTCGCCGGTGTTGGGGGTGGTGAATTCGAAGTCCTTATATTCAGTTCCCTCTATATCGATGATATAGTCTGCCGGATCCGCCTTGTAGGTATCCTCAGAAAGGGTGGTCCAGAGTGCGGCGTGGCCGGTGTTGTCGCTGACCGCCTCCCATACCTTGCCGCCGCCCTTCACCAAGGCCGCCCTGGCACCGCAGACAGGAGCCCCGGAACCGTCAGTCAACTCTACGTAGGCAAAGACACGTGGATAGAACTTATAGAACGATGCATATCCCGCCCAATCCTGATTATTGAGAAGATTGGCCCAGAATCCCCAGTTGACGATGTCGTTCCACTCGCCCGCTGTGACTATGCCGCTGGAATAGCCGCCTTGGCCCCCTTCTTTGCCGTCTTCACCGCCCCTGGGTCCCCCAGGAACGCCGTCTGCCACGCTGGGAGCGGCTTCTGAGTATTTGCCGTCATAATCTCCCGAAAAAAAAGCCTTCGCGCATCCCGCCGACAAAAGGAGCAGCACGATGCCGACACTCAACAACAACCCACCAATGATTTTTTTCATATATTTGTAAAAGTTTGTTTCGCCTTGTCTGCCATCGACGTTTACTGTTAAATGCAGCATACGGCAAAACTTAACGGTTTTATAGATTATTTTTGAATTATGAAGGGAATAGTTCTTGCCGGCGGCAGCGGAACCCGCCTGTACCCTATAACCAAGGGTGTCAGCAAGCAGTTGCTGCCCGTTTATGACAAGCCGATGATATACTATCCGGTGTCTGTGCTGATGCAGGCGGGCATCCGGGACATCCTGATTATCTCCACTCCGCAGGACCTTCCCGCATTCAGACGTCTGATGGGCGATGGAAGCGACTTCGGAGTGCACTTCTCCTATGCTGAGCAACCTTCACCGGACGGTCTGGCCCAGGCTTTCATAATCGGCAGGGAGTTTATCGGAAGCGACAGCGTGTGCCTGGTGCTGGGCGACAACATCTTCTACGGGCACGGTTTCGGACAGATGCTCCAGAACGCTGTCCAGACTGCGGAGCAGCAGGGCAAGGCTACCATCTTCGGCTATCGGGTAGCCGACCCTCAGCGCTACGGTGTGGCCGAGTTCGACGAAGAGGGGAACTGCCTTTCCATAGAAGAAAAACCGTCGCAGCCCAAGAGCAACTATGCCGTTACCGGCCTCTATTTCTATCCGAACGATGTGGTGGGAATCGCCCTGAACGTACGTCCCTCCGCCCGCGGCGAACTTGAAATAACGTCCGTAAACCAGGAGTTCCTCACCAGAGGGCGGCTCAAACTGCAGTTGCTGGGCAGCGGTTTCGCCTGGCTTGATACAGGTACCTTTGCCTCTCTGTCCCAGGCCTCCACATTCGTGGAAGTGTTCCAGGACCGCACAGGAGAGAACGTTGCCTGCCTGGAGGCCATCGCCTTCCGCAAAGGGTGGATATCGGCAGAGAAGCTCCGGAACATCGCCACCAGTATGGCCGGCAACAGTTACGGCCAGTATCTTTTAAATCTACTGTAGATGGATTTCAAAAAGACAATAATGATTACCGGCGGTGCCGGGTTCATCGGCAGCCACGTGGTGCGGCTGTTCGTGGACAAATACCCCGACGTACGCATCATCAATCTGGACAAGCTGACCTACGCCGGCAATCTGGCCAACCTGCGCGACATTGAGAACAAGCCCAACTATCTGTTCGT
>CACYEB010000099.1 GCA_902773305.1 uncultured Bacteroidia bacterium | reverse complement strand
CTGTGGATGATAGAAGTCACCGCAGGCGTCTCTTTTGCCATATTCCTTCTCAAGTATTTTGGGGTGCTGCAGTGGCTGTCGGTATATTTGGAGCCGCTTTTCAAGCATTTTGGCCTGCCCGGAGCCGCCTCGCTGGCGTGGGTGTCCGGCTACTTTGTGAATTGCTACAGCGCCATAGCAGCGGGCGTCACTATGGGGCTGAATGTCCGCGAGATGACCATTCTGGCGGTGATGGCCCTCTGCGCCCACAATATGCCCATAGAGGTGGCGGTGCAGAAAAAGACCGGTACCAGCGCCATGATGATGATTGTGGTGCGCACCATATCGTCCATAGCAATGGGCGTGATACTTAATCTGGTGCTGCCGGAATGGGGCGCTGCCGCCCAGTCAGAAGCTGCTGCTGCCGCCAGCGCCGACCCCTTCTGGACGCAGTTCCTGGCCTGGCTGGTGGGTATGCTCAAGTTGGCGCTCAAGATGACCTGCATCATCTTCACGCTGAATATACTGCAGCAGATTATTGCTGATTCCGGCGCCGTGGAGCCGATGTCCCGCGCCCTCTCGCCCGTTATGAAAGTGTTCGGTCTTCCCGCTGACTGCGCCTTTTTCTGGGTAGTTGCCAATATAATTGGCCTGGCCTACGGCGGTGCCGCAATGATGAAGGAGGCCGAAAGCGGTAAACTCTCCCAGCGTGACATCGACCTGGTGAATCTGCACGTGGGTGTCTCCCACAGCAATCTGGAAGATCTGATTCTGTTCTCCCTTGCCGGCGGTGTCTGGTGGGTAATCCTCTTCTCCCGCTGGATTCTCTCCGCAATCATCGTCTGGATTGCACGTGGAGTTTCCGCCCTTCGAGATTAGAGTCATTATTTTTTCTGTTAACATTTTTGCGGTTCGTACGTCTTATTGTCGTATGAAACGATTGATATTATTACTCGCTATCCTGGTGCCGGTTGTTTCGCAGGCTGCCTCGGCTACGGATAGACTCACCAAAGCCAGAATCACAGCCTGCATTTCTGACTTCAGAAGTTGTGAAGGGGTTGAGGTCGTCCGGTTCGGGCGGTTCGCCACCGGAGCCGTCAAAGGCGCCGCCCGCGTTGCGGCTCTCGGCGATCCCGATGTTAAAGAAGCCCTGAAACTGATGAAGGGGATAAAGAGCATCTCCATTTTCGATTATGATTCCTGCACCGAGGCCGACAAACTGGCCATCACCGCGCGCCTTGACGGAATCCTGGCCGACGGCGTGGTGCTTATGGAGGCCAAGGACGGCTCCGATAAGGTTAAGATTTTTGGTGTCATTGACGGAAAGGGCGACACCATTCACGACTTTATACTTTATGCACCAAATGATTGCGCTTTGATTTGTATCTTTGGAAACATTCAGACCGAAAAGCTTGTGCATATTGTGGACAATGACTGAGCAGCGCTTCCATAGTGAGTATATCGCCCTCGCCGATATCCTCTACCGAGTCGCCTTCTTTATCCTGGAGTCGGAGGCCGAAGCGGAGGATGCCGTGCAGGAGCTATTTCTCAAGTTATGGGAGGAACGCGGCCGGTTGGATGACGTCCGCCAGCCAAAGGCCTACTGCATCAGGATGCTCAGGAACCTGTGTCTGGACCGCATGCGCCGCTCACAGCATCTCACTTTCCCCGATCGGCTGCCAGAGACCGGGTTCAGCTGCGCCCAGGACGATGAAGTTGACGGACGCCGCCGGCTGGACAAGGTGCTGGAGGCGGTCAAGTCGCTCCCCGAGAGGCAGCGGCAGGTGCTCCTGATGAGGACCGTGCAGGGTCTCTCTTACGAAGAGATGGCCGCCGCGACAGGAATGAACTATCTGACCCTCAGAGTACTGCTTTCGCAGGCAAGGAAACGTTTAAAATCGATACAATGAAACGGATTGAAGATATAGAAATAATGACCGAAGAGGAACTGGAACAGGCTGCGATGCAAGAGGCCGCTCCAATCCCGCAGGGTTTCCGCGATCGGCTTGAGACCACTCTGGCCGCAGAAAAGATTGCGGCGGAGCCAGCCGCCAAGCCAAAAGTTGCATCCGGATGGATTGCCCTGTCTGCCGTCGCGGCCGCAGCTGCCGTCCTTGCCATTGTGGCTATTCCACGTGCCGGGTCAGGACAATTGAAGGATACCTTTGACGATCCGGCCCTGGCTTATGCGCAGGTAGAGGAGACCTTCCGCCAAATTTCACAGAAAATGACTGCAGGAGTTGCAATGGCCTCGGAAGTTGAGACCGAAGCGGGCAAATCCATAAAAATAATGAATAAAATCAACGAAAAATGAAAAAGATATTAGTCATAACAGTTATGCTGCTTTCTGCCGTCGGTGCATTCGCGCAGAACGGCAAGAGCATCTATCAGAAATATTCAGATGAAGAGAATGTCTCTGCGGTTTACATTTCACCGGCGATGTTCCGCCTTATCGGCAAGGTGCCCGATCTCAAGGTAGAGGATTCCGACATCAATCTCAGCCCCATTATCAAATCGCTGTCTGGCCTCTACATCATCAGCAGTGAGAATCAAAAAGTAAACGCTACCCTCAAGGGTGAGGTTGACCGCCTGGTGAAGGCCGGACGTTACGAACTGCTTATGGAGGCCAAGGATTCAGGTGAAACGGTAAGGATGTATACCCTCGGCACCGAAACCGTCGTAAACAGTTTCGTGATGATTTCGGTCGATGGCGAAGAGACCAGTTTCATCTGTATCGACGGCAAAATGAACCGTGACGATATGGATAAACTTCTGGCCGAAAAGATGAATTAGAGTGGGTATATCCCCGCCTGGATGAAGCTGATCAGGTCGTTGGGGGCAATCTTTATCTGAAGTCCGCGGATGCCGGCGCTGATATAAATGTGATCGTAGAGCAGGGCCGATTCGTAAATAAAGGTGGGCAGGGGCTTTTTCATCCCGATGGGAGAGCAGCCGCCGCGGATATAGCCCGTCTCGGGCAGCAGTTCCTTGACGTGGATCATTGCACACGACTTGTTGCCGGAGATTTTGGCGGCCACCTTGAGGTCGACTTCCATATCGCCGGGCATCACGCACACGAAGAGCCCGTTCTTATCGCCACGCAGCACCAGCGTCTTGAACACCTGCTCCACCGGTTCGCCCAGCTTGGCGGCCACGTGGTCTGCCGCCAGGTTGCTTTCGTCAACCTCGTATGGAACCAGGTCAAACTTTACCCCGGCCGCTTCCAGCAGCCTTGCGGCATTGGTTTTCTGTATGTGTTGCTTATCGGGCATATCAGTCAGACGTTGAGCCTGAGGTGT
>CACYEB010000098.1 GCA_902773305.1 uncultured Bacteroidia bacterium | reverse complement strand
TGCAAATATCTTTTTCATAGTATCCTTCAATTAAAAGTTTATGTCCAGACCAAGCGAGATTGTCCTGGAAGGAGTGTATGAATAACTGGTACCACCACTAAAGTTGTGCTGAGGGTTCATACCCTTGAGCGCAGTGAACATATAGAGGTTGTCTGCCGTTGCGAATACGCGGAGCGACTTGAGGCTGATGCTCTGAGCCACTGTCTGGGGCAGAGTGTAACCCACGGTGATGTTCTTTATAGCAAAATAAGATGCATCGAACAGATCGTCGTCGGTAAGGATAACATTATAGATTCCAGCAGCCTCGATCTTTGGTATAGAGGTGATGTCACCGGGCTGTCTCCACGCTTTAAGACGGTCTACAGAACCGGCCTGGCCTATATAAGTGTTATAGAGGAGCCCCCTGTAAACACCATCGTTGATCAAACCGCCAATGGAGTAGGTGGTCATCAGGGAGAAATCGAAATTGCCGATCTGGACTTCGTTGGACCAGGAGCCGTAGAGAGCAGGCATACGGCTGCCGCATACTCTCCTGTATGTGGATGCAACCTGATAATCGTCGGTGATGTGTCTATCACCGGGCAGGGGGTTGCCGTCCTCACCGTAGATTACATTACCTTCTTCGTCAACCTTGTCATCCCAGATCCAGTAGAGTTTTGTACCGGTTGCGGGATCGACACCTGCAGATTCGGGGAGATAGAATGAGTTGAGAGTCTCACCCTCTTTTATGATATAGTTGCCATTGGTAATCTCCGGCTTGTCTGCGAGATGAAGCACCTTGTTGTGTATGGTGCTGCCCATCCATGTCATAGCCCAGCGGGCGTTCTGGGTCTTGATGATTTCTCCGGTAATGCTGACCTCCAGACCGCTGTTGCGCATATTGCCGATATTCTTGTCATAACCGCTGAAGCCAAGCGAGAGCGCCATAGGATAGTTCAAAAGCATATCCTCGGTATAGCGGTTGTAATATTCAACGGTAGCGGATATGCGGTCGAACACGTGGGCTTCGATACCGACATTGAGATTCTTGTTCTTCTCCCAAGTTATGTCCCTGTTCTCAAGAGAGGTAACAAGGGCACCAGGGTTTGTCCCATTGGGATAGCCAAGGTCGTAGAAAGCCTGCCAAGCATAGTAGCTATCAAGATTATCGTTACCCTGCACACCGTAAGAGGCTTTGAGGGTAAGGTTGTTGAGCCAGTCGATGCCTTTCATGAACTCTTCCTGGCTGATGCGCCAGCTGGCGCCGACACTCCAGAAGTTACCCCAACGCCTGTCCTGATTGAAACGGGAAGAACCGTCGCGGCGGAACGAAGCGGAGAAGTAATACTTGTCTGCATAGTCGTAATTCAGACGTGAGAGCCAGGATTCTACGCTATAGTTGTCTGAAGAAGAAGTGGCAGCCTTGATGGTGGTTGCGGGAGCAAGCTCGTACAGACCGCCGAACGGGAATCCGGTCTTGTATGCCTCCAGACCCTGATAGTTCAATGCGTATGCCTCGTGACCGGCAAGTATATCAAAGTGATGCAGGCCGAATGTGCGGTCCCAGTTGAGCAGTTCGTTGAGGGTGTAACTGAATGTACGACCGTCCTCGATATCGATAGCTCCGTGATCTGACTGGGCATCGCCAAAATAGGGGTTATAATAGGTCTTTTGTTTGGCATCAACGACATCCACACCAAGGTTGATGGTGAACTTCAAACCAGCCAGAGGACCCGACTGGAGATTGCCGAACTCAACAAAAGTACGACCGCTGATATTGTCACTGAGAAATAGATACTTATCTTCTACGCGGTTGGCCAGAGGGTTCCAGCCTGCAGCGGCACCCGCAGGGCGGTTGTTACCCCAGTCATACTGTTTGTTGCCGTCGAAATCACGCTTATAGGAACCGTCTTCCTTGCGAAGATACAACGGATAGATAGGGGCCATCATCTGGCAGGAACTGAACACATTGGCGTATGCCGAGCTACCGGTCGAAGATGTACCCAGTTGAGTCATATTGGAGGTGTTGCGAGCCAGGTTTACATTCAACCCGGTACGGAACCACTCGCGTATCCGGTTCTCTACGTTGGCACGTGCAGAGACACGCTCAAAGTCGGTAAACTTCACGAGACCTTCTTCATTCAGATAACCCACGGAGAACATATATTTGTTGTTGGGGTTACCGCCCGAAACGGTCATCTGGTATTCCTGACGCAGAGGAGCGGGGTTGGTGCTGAGATCCAGCCAGTCATCGTTCCACTTGAGGGTGGTGCCGTCCTTGATCTTGCCAGTAGAGAGGTCGAACAGGTCGTCGGCTTTCCTGGAGAAAGGATTATACTCTTGATTGAGACCGAATATTTTCTTGGCTCCTGTGGTCATATCGGTAACCGCCTTGGCCCTAGCAGCGTCAGGGGCTAAGCCGTCAGCGATATTTGCATTCGTGTACATATAGAGAACATCCTCTGTCCACTGGTATGCATCCATTGTATCATAGCGGGGAATTGCGCGGGAAGCGATACCCCAGTTTGCCTTGAAGTTTACGTTTGCGGGGCCGTCACCGCCCTTCTTGGTGGTGATGATCACGACGCCGTTGGCACCGCGGGCACCATAAAGCGCACCTGCAGATGCATCCTTGATTATGGTCATCGACTCGATGTCATTGGGGTTGATGGCGTTGATATAACCGTCATAGGGAACGCCGTCCACAACATACAGAGGAGTGGTGGAAGCATTGATGGAACCGATACCACGGATCACTACAGATGCTCCTGCACCGGGCTGACCTGAACCCATAGTGGTCTGGACGCCGGGAGCAAGACCGTCGAGGGCCTTGGTTACGTTGGCAACTGTTCTCTTTTCAATGGTTTCGGACTTGATGGTAGCAGCTGAACCGGTGAAGGATTCTTTCTTGGCTGTACCGTATGCTACCACCAGCACATCGTCGAGATACTCGGCGTCAGGTTGGAGCATCACATCGATCTGTGTTTTATCCCCGACCTCTACCTCAGCCGTCTTGAAGCCGACAAAGCTGAACAAAAGGGTAGCCTTCGGAGGGACCGACAGCGAATAAGAACCGTCAAAGCCCGTAGACGTACCGGTGCCGGTACCCTTCACCTGCACGGTGGCAAATGCAACGGGCTCGCCGGTAGTCGCATCAGTTACAGAGCCTTTGACCTGGACTTTCTGTGCGAAGGCCGCAACAGAAACCAGCAGGAAAAGCGCTGCAAAGAGCATTTTCAATCTTTTCATAGACTAATTGGTTTTTGGATTAATTTTTGATTAATTATGTAATTAGTTAAACAGAAATAAATACAAAAATTTCGGTCTAAGGTCGGGACTTTTTTTTAAAAAAGCAAATTTAGACTATCGCAACCCCTTGATTATAAGCGCTCGAAACACGCTGAAAGCCTTAAGGATTGGACCCGAATTTATTCATCACCTTACAAATTGAAACCCATTTGGGCAAATCTATAAGACTTTTTTAGTTTTTACCCCGTTCTCGCTTAACTGAAAAAGTAGAAAGGCTGCGCTATGAATAGTTGAAGCCCATCGGTGGCGCCGGCAAAGACGGCTGCAATGCCTGCGGCGGATGTCGCCACCCGCAGCACTATCCCCTGCAACCCTCATCCTCTGCAGCCGTGCCGCCAGAGCCGCTGGAAGATGCTAAAGCCACCGAAAGATGCCAAAGTGACGTCAAGCCAAAGTGGTCGGGAAGGGCCTACAGCGAGGGCAGCCTTGTCGTCAAGCGCCTTTTAAGCCCCTCCAGACAGGTCGTTCTGCCACAGAACGCACCCTAGAGTCACCTATCTTGACGTCACTTTGGCACAAAAGCAGACTTCGCCTGCGGCTGGCGTACGCACGAGGTTTGTGGGGGAAAATGGCTGAAGGGGGAAGTGGTTGACGGGGGACAGGGGTTGGCGGGGGAATGAATAAGCGGCTGCGCCGCTTTCCCTCCTGGCGTCTCGGCAATGTAAGCAAACTGCCATTACAAAGAAAAACAGACGGCACAAGACCGTCTGTTTTTCTTAGTAGCGGGGGAAGGATTCGAACCTCCGACCTCCGGGTTATGAGCCCGACGAGCTACCAGCTGCTCTACCCCGCGATGTAATTTGGGACTGCAAAGGTAGAAATAAAAACGTAAATACCAAAAAATCTATTCCAAGACTCCTGTCAGGTACCGGAACAGATCCTCTTTTGCAACGCTCTGCTGCTCGCCGGAAGCCATATTCTTCACGGTGAACTTGCCCTCGGCCATCTCGCTTTCGCCGGCCACAATCACCACCGAGATATTGCCACGGTTGGCATATTCGAACTGTTTCTTGAGTTTGGCCGATTCAGGATACAGCACGCAGCTGATGCCGTGGCTGCGAAGAGAAGAAATAGCGTCCAGGCAGTAGGCGGCCTCTTTCTCGCCCATATTGGTAAACAGCACGCTCGCGCCCGAGAGCAGCGATGCAGGATATTTGTCCAGGCCCAGCAACACGTCGTAGATGCGGTCGGCGCCAAAGGAGATGCCCACTCCGGAGACGTTCTTGAGGCCGAAGATGCCCGTCAGGTCATCGTAACGGCCGCCGCCGCAGATGCTGCCTATGGCAAAGTCGAGGGCCTTGACCTCGAAGATGGCACCCGTATAATAGTTGAGGCCGCGGGCCAGCGACAGGTCCAACTCCACCTTCTGGCGGATGCCGGCGGCAGAAATCAGCCCGAACAGCCGAGAGATCTCTTCCACGCCCTTCATACCGACCTCCGATGCGGCCAGCAGCGAACGCATAAACCCTATTTTCTCCTGATTGCTGCCGGAGAGAGTCAGTACCGGCTCAACCATCGCAATGGCATCGTCCCCCACCCCTTTCTCACGCAATTCGGCCTTTACGGACTCCAGGCCTATCTTGTCTATCTTATCGATGGCCACGGTGATGTCCATCATCTTGTCGGGGACACCCGCCACCTCGGCAATGCCGGCCAGCAGTTTGCGGTTGTTAATCTTGATGCATACATTTATCCCCAGACGCCCGAACACCATATCTACAATCTGCACCAGCTCCAGCTCATTGAGCAGAGAGGTGGAACCGATGACATCGGCATCGCACTGATAGAACTCGCGGTAGCGACCCTTCTGCGGCCTGTCGGCACGCCATACAGGCTGTATCTGGAAGCGCTTGAAGGGGAATGTGATGTCGTTCTGATGCTGTGTGACAAATCGGGCAAAAGGCACCGTCAGGTCATAGCGCAAACCCTTTTCGCAAACCTTGGAGGTAATGGCGGCAGAAGACGGAACCGAAGCCCAGTCCACGCCCGAGAAGGCATCCCCGCTGTTGAGGATGCGGTAGAGCAGCTTGTCGCCCTCGTCGCCGTATTTGCCCAGCAGCGTAGAAAGATTCTCCATTGCGGGAGTCTCTATCTGCTGATA
>CACYEB010000097.1 GCA_902773305.1 uncultured Bacteroidia bacterium | reverse complement strand
CTCAATGCCTCCTGGGCAAGGGTATATGCCTGTTCTACCATACTTGTCTGTTCGTCGGTATAGTAGGTGCAAATCTTATGTATCAGTTCAGGTATCATTTCTTGCCAAGCAACTCCTTGAGGGCATTCATTTCGTCGCGGTATGCGGCCGCCTGCATAAAGTTCAGTTCAGCAGCTGCCTGCTCCATATTCGCCTTGGCGGAGGCAATCATCCTTTCCAACTGCTCCTTTGACATTGCAGACACGACAGGGTCGTCCCGCAAGAATCCTGCCCGTTTTTTCTGTTCTTCCTTATAATCCACCTCACGCATCAAGCCACCATACTCCCGCTGACCTACCTGGCGCGGAACGATGTTGTGTTCTTTGTTGTATGCCTGCTGTTTTGCACGACGACGGTTGGTTTCATCTATCGTGGTCTGCATCGAACCTGTGATGGTGTCGGCATAGAATATCACAAGCCCGTTGATGTTGCGGGCAGCACGGCCGGCGGTCTGGGTCAGAGCCCGGTCGCTGCGCAGGAATCCCTCTTTGTCGGCATCTAGGATGGCCACCAGCGATACCGTCGGCAAATCCAGTCCCTCCCGCAGCAGGTTGACTCCAACCAGGACGTCGAAGCGGCCCGCCTTGAAATCTTCTATGATCTCCACCCTCTCCAGGGTATCCACGTCGGAGTGGATATAGCGGCAGCGGACTTCGTTTTTGGTGAGGTATTTCTCCAGTTCCTCAGCCATACGCTTGGTAAGTGTAGTAACCAGCACTCTCTCATCGTGTTCTGCGCGAAGTTCTATCTCCTCCATCAGATCATCTATCTGATTTTTGGAAGGACGTACCTCTATGGGCGGGTCTAGCAGCCCTGTTGGTCGCACCACCTGTTCTACGATTACTCCTCCGCTCTCCTCCAGCTCATAATCGCCGGGAGTGGCGCTGACATAGAGCCGCTGCCCTATCAGGTTGTAGAATTCATCGAACTTGAGCGGACGGTTGTCAGCCGCCGCGGGAAGCCTGAAGCCGTATTCCACTAGGGTTTCCTTGCGGCTGCGGTCCCCTCCGTACATCGCACGTATCTGCGGGATGGTCACATGGCTCTCGTCTATGAAGGTCAAAAAATCGTCTGGGAAATAGTCTATCAGGCAGAAGGGGCGCTGGCCGGGACTGCGGCCGTCAAAATAACGGGAGTAGTTCTCAATTCCGGAGCAGTAGCCGATCTCGCGTATCATCTCCACATCGTACTCTACCCTCTGGCGAAGGCGGTTTGCCTCGTGGTGACGGCCTACCGCGTTGAAATAGTCGCAGCGGTCCACCATATCTGCAAGAATCTGGGAGATTGCCTTCGCGGCCCTCTCCTTTGTGGTAAGGAAGTTGGTGGCGGGGAAAACCGATACCTCTTCGTGATAGCCGATGGTCGCACCGTTTGCTGGATCTATCATCTCGATGGACTCGACTTCGTCGCCCCAGAAGACTATGCGCAGGGCGGTATCTCCATAGGCGGGAAAAATGTCCACGCTGTCGCCCTTGACACGGAACGAACCGCGGTTGAATTCCCCTTCGGTACGGCTGTAAAGTGCATCTACCAAGGCGTAGAGCAACTTGTTGCGGGGCAACTGGTCACCGCGGCGGATTTGTATCGTGCTGCTGTGGAAGTCATCCGGATTGCCGATGCCGTACAGGCAGCTTACGGAAGATATCACTATCACGTCCCTCCGGCCGCTGAGCAGTGCGCTGCTGGCACTCAGGCGCAGCCTGTCTATCTCGTCATTTATGCTGAGATCCTTTTCGATATATGTATCGGTCGTGGGGATGTACGCCTCCGGCTGATAGTAATCGTAGTAAGAAACGAAATACTCCACCGCATTCTCAGGAAAGAAACTCTTGAACTCACTGTAGAGCTGCGCGGCAAGGGTCTTGTTGTGACTCAGTATGAGGGCAGGTCTCTGCAACCGCTCTATCACATTGGCCATAGTGAATGTCTTGCCGCTGCCCGTGACCCCGAGCAGCGTCTGGGCCTGCACGCCGCTCAAGAACCCGTCGCAAATCTGCTCTATTGCCTGGGGCTGGTCGCCGGTAGGCTCGTATGGCGAATGTATCTTGAAAAGTCCCATTGCTGCACCCGGTGCATAAGTTCACAAATATAACCTTTTTCAAGGAAGTTTTTTACTAAATTCGCCCTGTCTTTCACAAACTATGGAAAAAGCCGCCGCATCTTTTATTATTTCCCTTCTGCTGTTACTGCCACAGGGTCTGATTGCCCAACAGACAGACAAATACGAGAAGATGATAACAGAAAGCGGTCTGCGGGAGACAGTCGATACCCTGTGCACTTCCCGTATGGAGGGGCGCGGTTCAGGAACCGCGGGGGGCACTGCGGCCGGGGATTACATTCTGTCCCGTTTCATTCAAATGGGGCTCAGCCCATTCTATTACAGCCATTCCCAGACTTTCTATCACAGCGGGGGTATCCGGATGCGCAATGTGCTGGGCGTGGTACCGGCTTTGGAGCCCAGCGACCGGTACATAGTCATCTCCGCCCACTACGACCATCTGGGCAAGATCAAGGGAAAGGTCTATCCCGGAGCCGACGACAATGCCTCGGGAGTTGCTGCGATGCTCGCAATCGCCGATATGTTTTCCAATATGCGGCGTGACAGCATAGGGCCGTCGGTGAATATCCTTTTCGCAGCGTTCGACGGCAAGGAATACAGTATGGCGGGGAGCAACCATTTTGTTTCGCATCTCCCATTTGCGGCAGAAAACATTGTCTGCGAGATTAATATGGACATCTTTGGCTCTACGCTCGTCCCTGTTCACAAAAACCGGCCTGACTACCTGATAGTGCTGGGAAGCAGCACCCTCGCGGCGACTCACCCAGGGGCGGTTTCAGCGGCCAACTACGGCACGGGACCGATGCTTGACATAGACTATACTTTCTATGGAAGCAGCGACTTCACAAAGACTATGTACAAACTGGGAGACCACTACCCGTTCTATCTTTCGGGCATTCCGGCATTGTTCTTCACTTCCGGTTTCCACGAGCACACACTCAAGACTACCGACACTCCCCACATAATAGACTACCCGGTCCTGGCCAAACGCACAAGACTGGTATTCAGGACTGTCTACAATATATTGCAGAAAGTACGCTAAGATGCGTGATAGAGCTTCTTGGTCTGGTAACGGGGATCGCTGGTAAGATTTACCCCCAACTTACGAAGAGTGGAGATGTCCACGCCGGAGAGTATCACGCTGGTGTGAACCTCGCAGCAGCGCAGTTCGTCTATCTTTTCCAGGGCGTTGCGGGCGTTGATATCGGTCAGGGCGCATATCGAGAGAGCCAGCAGCACCTCGTTCACGTGAAGGCGCGGGTTCTTATGCCCCAGATGCTCTGTCTTCAGGCTGCATATCGGCTCAATGACCAGCGGCGAAATCAACTTCACCTCCTTGGGAATCCCGGCAAGATATTTCAGGGCGTTGAGCAGCATTGCACTTGTGGCACCCAGCAGTTCGCTGGTCTTGCCTGAGAGAAGTGTACCGTCGTTCATCTCGATGGCCGCTGCGGGCAATCCGGTCTGTTCCGCCACCTCGTTTGCCAGCACCGCCACCTTGCGGTTGGAGAGTTCCACCCTGGCCTGCTCCATAATCATCTCCAGTTTATTGAGCTGTTCCTCATCTCCGTTCGTAGCCCTTATCTGGCAGGCCACATTATAGTAGCGGCGGATAATCTCGCGGCGGGATGCGTCGCACACCACGTCATCATCCACGATGCAACTTCCTATCATATTCACGCCCATATCGGTAGGCGACTTGTAGGGTGACTCTCCGATTATTTCAGTGAGCATCTGGTTCAGCACCGGGAATATCTCAACGTCACGGTTATAATTCACGGCAATTGTGCCGTAGGCCTCAAGATGATAGGGGTCTATCATATTGACATCCTTCAAATCGACAGTAGCCGCCTCGTAGGCAAGATTCACCGGGTGTTTCAGAGGCAGGCTCCACACCGGGAATGTCTCAAATTTTGCATAGCCTGCCTTCACTCCGCGTTTGTTCTCGTGGTACAGTTGGCTCAGGCAGGTGGCCATCTTTCCGCTGCCGGGCCCGGGAGCCGTGACTACCACCAGGCGACGGCTGGTCACTACAAACTCATTTTTGCCGTAGCCTTCGTCGCTGATTATCAAGGGGAGGTTGGACGGATATCCGATAATGGGATAATGCCGGTAAACCTTGAGTCCGAGGGCCTCGAGTTTCTTCTGATATGCTATGGCGTTGGCCTGGTTCTCGAAGCGGGTAAGCACCACACTGCTCACGTAGAGTCCATAGCCCCTGAAGGCGTCAATCAGGCGCAGGACGTCATTGTCGTAAGTGATGCCCAAATCGCCGCGGATTTTGTTCTTCTCTATGTCTGCGGCATTGATTACCACCACAATCTCGGCTTCGTCCTTCATTTGCAGCAGCATCGTAATCTTGCTGTCGGGAGCAAATCCGGGCAGCACCCTGCTGGCATGGTAGTCGTCGAACAGTTTGCCTCCAAATTCAAGATAAAGCTTGTCGCCGAACATAGCGATGCGCTCCTTGATTTTATTCGACTGTATTGCAAGGTATTTATCCTTGTCGAAACCAAGTTTGTCCATAGTATATGTGAAATGCGGTTTTGCAAAAGTAGCATTTTTTTTAACTTTGGTGTACATATAGCAACGATTTATGAAAGGAACTTTTATTTTTCTGGCCGACGGTTTCGAAGAGGTCGAAGCCATAGCCACATTGGATATACTGCGACGCGGAGGTATCGATGCAAAAACCGTATCCATCTATGACAACTCGCTGGTAGAAGGTGCCCACGGGTTGCAGCTGATCAGCGACCTTTGCTGGGAAGATTTCGAGGAAATCGCCCACGAAGATGCTTCGGCCACTGACTTTATGATTTTCCCGGGCGGAATGCCCGGTGCCAGGAACCTGGCAGAATTCAACCCCCTGATGGAACGTCTTGCCAAACACTATAACGCCGGCGGCGCCGTAGCAGCAATCTGCGCATCTCCCGCCGTGGTCCTTGCCTCACTTACCGGACTTTTCAAAGGATGTGAAATGACCTGCTACGACGGCTTCGAGCAGACTCTTGCCGATGCCGGCATCAAGCATACGGCAAAGGGAAGCATCACCTGCGGACGCGTAATCACAGGTCGCGGACCGGGCTATGCCGCAGAGTTCGCCCTGAGCATCCTGGCAGCAATCAAAGACCGTGCAACTGCCGACGCCGTCTCCGCAGGATTTACACCGAGATAGGCTCGACTGACTATCGGAGCCGTATAGAATTGATGTTCCGGCCGCAGGCAGAGCCCTCCCTTCGGGCGGAGAACCAGGCCGGGCTGGTGAAGGTGTCTATCCCGCAGAGAGTTATGTTACCGGGTCTGAGGCCTGCCTCGAGCAATAAAAAGCGGTTTGCTTCAATCAGGTCAATATGCCAGCCACCGGACATCGGACTGCCGTCTCCCTCTCCCCTGAAAGATGCAATAGTATCTACAGGGAAGCCCGTGGAGGCGAATCTGGCCACAACCTCCTCCCCTACCTGGAAGCTGTCGGGACCTATGGCCGGACCGATGGCCGCACACATTTCTGACGGTGAACATCCAAACCTGGATGCCATAAGTTCGATGGTTACACTGCTGATATGCAGTACCGTCCCCTTCCATCCGGCGTGAACCGCTGCGACAACCCGTGCAACCGGATCATACAACAAAACCGGCACACAGTCGGCTGTACGGACACCTACCGCCACGCCAACCAGCGCCGTCACAAAAGCATCGTAGCCCTCGAGCTGTGCGCGTGTCATATCAGGCCTGTCTACGACGGCCACGCGGCACTCGTGGACCTGATGACCTTGGATCACGGGATAAGGAAGGGAGGCATCTCTTCCAGAAGAGAACGCCTCCACCCCTTTTCCTAAATTGTATGACAGAAAGTTCCCGCTCACCTGTTTACCTTTCCTTTGAGAGTATAGCTGCCGCTGGAGAGAGTCTCCTCGCGGACGCTGTCGCCGTCTGGCACATATACGCTGGCGGTGGTGCCGACAGGCACCGTGCACTTTAGGGTGAAAGCGCCGTTTGCAGCCACTTTCCAATCGATGTTGACGCGCCCGTAAGGCGTATCCTTATAGAATTTGACCCAATCAAGTCCCTTGACCACGGTGGGACGGATCTCAAAAGTGCGATAGCCGGCAGTGGTAGGTTCAAGACCGGCCAGGTCGCGGTAGAACCAGAGGATACCTCCCCCCATAAACGGATGATTGTGGGAAAAGTCCCCGTTCCACTGCTCCCAGGTTACAGTCGCCCCCTGTTCTATCCACCAGCCGAAACTTGGATAGTCACGCTTGTTGATTATTTCGTATGCCAGGTCGGCATGGCCGTATTTTACCAGCACTTCGCACAGATAGCGGAATCCCACGAATCCGGTATGCAAGTGATTGTCGTGCTCAGCGATATTTGCAACCAGTGCGTCCACGACTTTCTGTTCACGCTCCTTGGGCACTCCCATAGCCAGGGCGAACACATTACTGCCATCCTTGCCGTATGAGCCAGTCTCGGGATTGTAGAAGGCTTTGTGGAATGCTTCGGCGGTACGGTCGCGCAAAGCGCTGAAATATTCAAGGCCGGCTTCATCGCCCAGTATCCCGGCCGCTTCGGCGGTCTTGTCGGCGCAGGCCCATAGGAACCAGGTATGTACAAGAGCATTGGATGGAAGGCCGTAGGCCGGGACCCACTCGCCCAAATCCTTGAAATAGTGACCGGAACGGCTCTCCATAACGCCAGTTTCGGGGTCAACCCACCGGGTCATCCATTTGGTCTGTTCCTGCATCGGCTTGTAGCACTCGGCAAGCTGCTTAATGTCGCCATACTGCCAGTAGAAGTCCATCGGGATTACGTTGATAGAGGCGCCCCAGGGAATTCCACCGCCAGCCTCAGGTTGCCAGGGGGCTGAATTGGCCACGTAGCCGTCCGGTTTCTGGGCTTCCCTGATATCGCGTATCCACTTGTTGTAGAACGACTGGGCGGCCATCGTCGTCATAGTGGTGACACCTACCGCCTGTCCGTCGCCGGTATAGCCGATGCGCTCACGGTGGGGGCAGTCGGTCGGGACGCCGCCGTGCATATTGTCAAGCATACTGCGGCGCCAGATCTTGTCTATGGTGTTCAGCAGAGTGTTCGAGGTCTCGAAGCGGGTTGACTGTGCAACGTCAGAATTCACAGCCTGAGCCTCTATCTGCGAAGGTTCCAGCTCGTCCAAGCCGGCAATCTCTACCTGGGAGAACACATACCACTCGAAACGGGGGTGGTATGACTCACTGCCGCTACCTTTTGCGGTGTATACGGTGCAGGCTGGCAGCGACTCGTTGATATAGCCGACCGTCACATTCTGCCCCTCCCTGAGTTTGAGGTCCTTCAGGGCCACCCAGCCCGAAATCTCTTCGGGGAAAGATACCCTGAAAACTCCGGTACTGTCTATCTTCTCTATGCTGACTGGGCTGTATGTCGCCGTAACGCGGTCGCTGGGGCCGAACTGTGCCACCAAGTCACCTTCAGGCGCCCTCTTGGGGACAGCATCCTGCCACGATGAATCGTCGTATCCGGGTTTGCTCCAACCTTCGTGCTCCAGGCGCGCATCGTATTTCTCTCCAAGATACATCTGGTCGAATACGATCGCACTCTTTGCTGTTTTCCAGGAGGTGTCGCTGGCAATCAAGTCGCAGCTGCCGTCTTCATAAGTGATAACTATCTGACCGAAGAACTTGGGCACGCCGTAGCCCATCACAAAGCGGCGGAACACCAGGTCATAGAAGCCGTTGCCAAGAATCGCCCCAACGGCGTTGCGTCCCTGCACTATGAAATCCTTGAGGTCGTAAGTCACATAAGCCACGCTGTAACCGTTGAAAGGGTCGGGAACCGGGATGAGTCTCTCTTCCAATTTTTCACGATAACCGTAGTTGGTCTGGTTGGGAACCAAATACTCGTCGCCCATCCTGGTACCGTTTACATAAAGTTCAAAATATCCCAGGCCGGTACCGTAAAAGCGGGCGGTTTTCACCGACTTGGTAACCTCGAACTCCTTACGGAGCAGAGGTGCGGGCTGCACATCTTCGCTACGGTCGTAGTCATACGATTCCTCTCCCTGCCAGGGGGCCCCTATCCAGCTGCATTGCCACAGGTCACGGCCAAGCGAGCCGGTATGGAACCGGCAGACATCACTCCAGTTGGACTGACTGCCTTTCTCATCGCAAACCTCTACCTGCCAGTAGTAATCAGTAAAAGGCTCCAACTCCTTTCCCCCGTACGGGACAAGGACCGATTCTCTCCCCTCCACAAGGCCGGAATCCCAATATGCTTCCTCCGGTTTTGCCCTGTCCTTGAAAACGCGGATATGGAAGGCGGTCTGGGCAGCGCCTCTCCTGCTGCTGATATTGATCCAGGAAAAACGGGGTGAAGTTTCATCGGTAAAAGCATCCTGATTGTATTCCGTGGTGAGTTTCACGGGCTTCAGGCCCTTGGATGTATTGCAACCGGCCATCAGAAGGCACAGTGCAAAGGCGATAAGAATTCTTTTAATCATATAGTCAAAGTTATCGTTATTCTTTTAGTTGATCTTTCCCTTCAAGGTATGGTTTCCTGAGGGGAGCGTCTCTTCCCTGACAGTATCACCGTCGGGGACATACACGGCGGCCGTGGTACCTGGAGGTACAGTGCACCTGAGCGTAAACAATCCTCCGCGGGAGATTTTCCACTCTACGTTTATGCGGCCGTAGGGAGAATCCTTATGGAACTTGACCCAGTCGAGTCCTTCGACCACAGTGGGCCTGATTTCAAATGTACGATAGCCTGGGCTCGTAGGTTCCAGACCCGCCAGGTCACGGTAGAACCATCTGATACCTCCTCCCATAAAGGGAATATTTCGGGAGAATACGCCGTCCCACTGCTCCCAGAAGGTAACTGCCCCCTGTTCTATCCACCATCCTATACTTGGCTGGTCACGCTTGTTGATGATTTCCCACGCCAGGTCGGCACGACCGTATTTTATCAGGGTCTCGCAAAGGTAACGCCACCCGACGAAACCTACGTGAAGATGATTGCCGCATTCGGCAAGATTGGCAACCAGCGCATCAAGCGCCTGTTGCAATCTCTCTTCTGAAGTTCCTCCCATTACCAGCGCCCACATATTGCTTCCCCACTTTCCGTACGATTTGGTCTCAGGATCGAAGAAATAACGGTGGAAAGCCGCTGCCGTGGTATCGCGTAAAGCGGCGAAATAAACGGCATCTTCGTCCTTGTGCAGCGTCTCGGCAGCCTCTGCGGTAATACGGGCGCAGTTCCAGAGGAAGAATGTATGTACCAAAGCCTTGGAAGGGATATCCCACGGTGCGTTCCACTCTCCCAGATCCATAAAATAGCGCCCTGTCCTGCTCTCCATTATTTTGGTCACGGGGTCAACCCAGTTCAACATCCAGCGGGTGTGGGCTGCCATTGCGTCGTAGCACTCGGCCAGAGCCCGTACGTCTCCGTACTCCCAGTAGAATTCGTAAGGGATAACGTTCATCGCAGAGCCGAAAGCGACTCCGCCGCCTGCCTCAGGCTGCCACGGGGCTGAATTGCATACATATCCGTCCTCCTTCTGGGCTTCGCGCAAATCGCGCATCCACTTGTAGTAAAAGGCACGGGCGTCCATAGTGGTCATAACGGTTGGGCCGACAGCCTGGCCGTCACCCGTATAACCGATTCTCTCGCGGTGAGGAGTGTCAGTGGGGATGTTGCCGTGCATATTGTCCAATTGTGTACGGCGCCAGATTTTATCCATATAATTGAGCAGGTCGTTTGAACATTCAAACGAAGTTGCCTGCCTGATGTCGGAATTTACCGCCTGCGCTTCGATCTGGCCGGGCAGAAGCTCATCCAGCCCGTAAACCTCAACCTGCTGGAATGCGTAGTACTCGAAGCGTGGATGCCAACTCTCTTTTCCG